>JAZORS010000090.1:0-3828 GCA_045656725.1 Eubacteriales bacterium
GCTACGCCCTGAGCATGATTTCCTGCCGAGCAGGCAACAACGCCTCTTGCCTTTTCTTCATCGGATAGGCGGGACATTTTATAATACGAGCCTCTTACCTTGAACGAGCCTGTGATTTGCAGGTTTTCCGTTTTCAGATAAAGATCCAATCCTTCTTTTAACTTTGGCGCATGAATAACGTCAGTTTTTCTTACTACCTCTTTAAGCACGTTATTGGCGCGATAAACATTATCGAGTGTCAGCATATAATTCTCCAAATTACATTAAGCTTTTTATAAACTGCTCTGCGCATCTTGCGGATCTGTTTCCGCGCTTAAGCGCAAATGCCTCAGCCTTAATATCAAGTTCGTCTTTATCCATATTGATTTTCGCTTTTCTTGCAAGCTCATGAACTATATCAAGATAAAGGGCTTTTGCGGGCTTCGAGAACAAAACTACAAGACCGAATCTTTCGGAAAGCGAAAGGCTCTCCTGCATGGTATCGTTTCTGTGAACTTCATTGCCTGCACGGTCATCAAAGGTTTCCTTGATGATATGTCTGCGGTTTGAGGTTGCGTAAATGACGGCATTATCAGCCTTTGCAGATGCCGAGCCTTCAAGCGCCGCTTTAAGCATGCTGAAATTATCGTCGCTTTTGTTAAACGCAAGGTCGTCGATGAAAATTATAAATTTGAGTGGATTTTCGCTGATTTTTCCCATTACATATGGCAAATATGAAAGCTGATCCTTGCGAATCTCTATAAGCCTGATACCTTTATCAAAGTAAAGATTGGCAATAGCTTTTACCGTTGAGGATTTTCCCGTGCCTGCATCTCCGCAAAGAAGAACGTTTGCCGCAGGTCTGCCCTCAATAAACGCCTTTGTATTATGAAGAACCTTGCCTCTTTCCTCCTCATATCCGACGAAAGAATCAATACTGATTTTATCAGCGCTGATTATCGGTTCAATTTCTTTTTCATCTGAAAGGCGGAACATGGTATAAGAAGAAAAAATACCGTATCCGAAGCTTCTGATATTTTCAATTCGCTTTGCATAAAGCTCCGTAAGGTCTATTTTTTCCGAAGAAAATTCAGAAACGTAATCAACCCCAAGCTCTTTTTTAAAATCATCCTTCGTAAGAGAAGCAAATTCAGAGAAAATCGAAAGCTCGTGATTTACAGCGTCAATTATATTTTTAGACGGAGTCTTTCCCTTTCCAAGAAGCTTAACATATATATTCTCGTCTTCAAAAACAAGCTTTTTAACAAGCTCGGTCAATGAGCCGCCGTTAATATAAATCTGTTCGAGAAACGCCGCATAGGATTTAATTTTAAAGCTCATGTCAAGCTCGTCTTTTGAGAAATCAAAAAAATGGTTAAATACAGGCTTTTCGACAACTGAACGAAAAACGCTCGTCATACAAAGCCGTAAGCTCAAATCTTTTAAGTAAGTCATATCAAATACACTCTAAAATTTTATCAGTTATTTCTGTTGTGGAAAGTGCATCCTTTCCGTGTGCAAGATCAAGAGTTCTGAATCCTGCACCAAGTACTTTATCAACCGCAGAAACTATAGCTTCGCTTTCCTCCTTTAAACCGAAGGAATAAAGAAGCATCATAGCGGCTGAAAGTATAGTTGCAATCGGGTTTGCAATGTTCTTGCCTGCAATATCGGGAGCTGAACCGTGAATGGGCTCGTAAAGACCGTTTGTACCGGAACCAAGAGAAGCAGAAGGAAGCATACCAATAGAGCCGGTTATCTGCGACGCCTCGTCGGACAAAACATCTCCGAACATATTTGAAGTAACAATAACGTCAAACTGTGCAGGATTTCTTACAAGCTGCATTGCCGCATTATCAACAAGCATATCATAAAGCTCAACATCGGGATATTCAGCGGCAATCTCATGAACTATCTTTCTCCAAAGTCTTGACGTTTCAAGAACGTTTGCCTTATCAATCGAGGTAAGCTTTTTTCTGCGCTTTCTTGCAGTTTCAAATGCAACTCTTGCAATTCTTTCAATTTCCATACGGCTGTAAGCCTCGGTATCGTAAGCCTCTTCCCCGTATTTCCCCTCTCTCATTCCACGCTCACCGAAATATATACCGCCGGTAAGCTCTCTGACAATCATAATGTCAAAGCCGTCTTTAACAATATCCTCACGCAAGGGGCACTCGGCACTCAATGCAGGATAAAGCTTTGCGGGTCTTAAATTAGTAAAAAGCTTCATAGCAGCTCTGATTCCGAGAAGAGCCTTTTCAGGACGCAGATTTCCGGGATGCGTATCCCATTTAGGACCGCCGACAGCTCCAAGAAGAACACTGTCTGCTTTAAGGCAACCCGAAACCGTTTCCTCGGGAAGCGGAATGCCGTATTTATCGAGAGCAACTCCGCCAATATCGTAAGGCGTAAATACAAATTTATGACCGAATTTATTTCCGACCGCTTCAAGCACTCTTACGGCACTGTCAACGATTTCAGGACCTATTCCGTCGCCTCTTAAAAGAGCTATATTAAAATTCATAGACGCCTCCTTATTTTATATCACCGCGGCGAATCGACTCGATAAGACCGCCGCCCATTATTATCTTCTGTACAAACTCGGGGAAAGGACTGGTTTTAAAGCTTTCGCCCGTTGTTTTGTTATAAATTACTCCGTTATCAAGATCTGCCTCTATTTCATCACCCTCCGAAATTTTGTCGGGCGCTTCGGGACATTCGAGAATTGCAAGACCGATATTTATTGAGTTTCTGTAAAAAATTCTTGCAAAGCTCTTTGCAACGACAAGAGAAATTCCGCTTTCCTTTATGGCGATCGGCGCATGCTCACGTGAAGAGCCGCATCCGAAGTTAGAGCCGGCAACCATAATATCACCGATCTTAACTTTTTTAACGAAATCCTTGTCAATATCCTCCATACAGTGAGAGGCGAGCTCTTTTTTATCTATGGTATTAAGATATCTTGCAGGAATGATAACATCCGTATCAACGTTGTCGCCGTATTTAATTGCTTTTCCGTTAAATTTCATATTATTTTTCCTCCTTATATCTTCATGATTTCAATGGGATCTGCGATTTTGCCCGCAACAGCGCTTGCCGCTGCAACGGCAGGGCTTGCAAGATAAACCTCGGACTCAACGTGGCCCATTCTTCCGACAAAGTTACGGTTTGTTGTTGCAACCGCGCGCTCACCGGGAGCAAGAATACCCATGTGTCCGCCAAGACAGGGGCCGCAGGTGGGAGTTGAAACTACGCATCCTGCTTCGATAAAAATCTTTAAAATTCCCGATTCCATCGCTTTAAGATATATGTCCTGCGTTGCGGGAATAATAATTGCTCTTACATTTTTTGCAACGCGCTTACCTTTGAGGATTTCAGCGGCTTCCGCTAAATCCTTATAATATCCGTTAGTGCATGAGCCGATAACAACCTGGTCGATTTTCACGTCGCCAACCTCGTCAATAGTACGGGTATTTTCGGGAAGATGAGGAAAGGCAACCGTTGATTTTATACTTGAAAGGTCTATCTCTATAACCTCGTCGTATTCCGCATCAGAATCTGCCTTAAATACGGTAATTTCCCTATCCGAGCGCTCTTTTACGTACGCTACAGTTTTTTCGTCAACCTCAAAAATGCCGTTTTTAGCACCTGCTTCGATCGCCATATTTGAAATCGTAAGTCGGTCAAATACGGAAAGCGATGAAACACCCTCGCCCGTAAACTCCATAGATTTATAGAGCGCACCGTCAACACCGATTTTTCCTATAATATGTAAGATAACATCCTTACCGGAAACGTATTTGTTAAGCTTGCCTTTAAGGACGAATTTAATAGCCGAAGGTACTTTAA
>JAZORS010000091.1:0-6237 GCA_045656725.1 Eubacteriales bacterium
AAGGGGCTCGAAGTAGAGCTTGTCCGCAGTGGTATAGTCGGTAGAAACGGTTTCGGGGTTGTTGTTAATAATGATAGCTTCGTAGCCGAGGCGTGTTATCGTGGTTACGGCGTGAACGGTTGAGTAGTCGAACTCAACGCCCTGTCCGATTCTGATAGGACCTGCGCCGAGAACAACGACCTTTTTCTTATTCGTCAGGCGGGATTCGTTTTCGCCTGTATATGAGGAATAGAAATAAGGAATGTAAGCGCCGACGTGCGCTGTGTCAACCATTCTGAAATTCGGGATAATTCCGGATTTTATTCTGAAATCGGAAACCTCGATTTCGCTTGTGCCGTAAAGCTTTGCGATATATTTGTCGGAGAAGCCCATTATCTTTGCTTCTTTGAGAATTGCCTTGTCGAATTTGTTTTCGGAAAGGCTCTTTTCCATATCGGTTATCTTCTTGACGGATTCAAGGAAGAAGGGGGTGATTTTGGTTATTTCCGCAATTTCACTAACGCTGTGTCCACGGCGCAGAAGCTCTGCTACGGCGAAGATATTGTCGTCATGGAATTCGTTAATGTATTCGAGGATTTTTCCGTCCTCTTGCGCCTCAAACTTGGGCATTGCGAAGTGGCAAACGCCGGTTTCAAGCGACCTTACCGATTTCAAAAGACATTCTTCGAGATTTGAGCCGATGCTCATACATTCGCCGGTTGCCTTCATCTGCGTTCCGAGCTTATTGGGAACGGTGGTGAACTTATCGAAGGGGAAGCGGGGGAATTTAGCAACCACGTAGTCGAGGTCGGGCTCAAAGGAAGCCTTTGTTCCTGCAACGTCTATCTCGTCAAGGGTCATACCAACGGCGATTTTAGCCGTAACTCTTGCTATGGGATATCCGCTCGCCTTGGAAGCGAGGGCGGAGCTTCTTGAAACTCTCGGGTTAACCTCGATAAGATAGTATTCGGAGGAATTCGGGTTAAGAGCGAACTGAACGTTACAGCCACCCTCTATTTTAAGCTCTCTTATGAGCTTGATTGCGCTGTCATTGAGCATTTTGAGGTCGTGCTCGTTAAGAGTCATGATAGGAGCTACGACTATACTGTCACCCGTATGTACGCCAACGGGGTCGATGTTTTCCATTCCGCAGATGGTAATTGCGTTATCCTGGCTGTCACGCATAACCTCAAATTCGATTTCCTTGAAGCCCTTAACGCTCTTTTCTACGAGAACCTGATTAACGGGAGATGCCGCAAGTGCGCCTACGGCGAGGAGCTTCAGCTCTTCCTCGTCATTCGCAAAGCCGCCGCCGGTTCCGCCAAGGGTAAAGGCAGGGCGGAGAACTACGGGATAGCCGATTTTTTCAGCAGCCGCAACTGCCTCATCAATGGTGTTAGCTATATCCGAGGGAATTACAGGCTCGCCGATTGATTCGCAAAGCTCCTTAAAAAGCTCTCTGTCCTCGGCTCTTTCAATACTCTTTGAGGACGTTCCGAGAAGCTCGACACGGCTCCCTTTGAGTATGCCCTTCTTTTCAAGAAGCATAGCCATGTTAAGACCGGTCTGTCCGCCTATTCCGGGAAGAATTGCATCGGGACGCTCGTAACGGATTATCTTGGCGATATATTCAAGTGTGAGGGGCTCCATATAGACCTTGTCGGCTATGGTGGTGTCCGTCATTATCGTTGCCGGGTTTGAGTTTACGAGGATAACCTCGTATCCCTCTTCTTTAAGGGCGAGGCACGCCTGTGTTCCGGCGTAGTCAAACTCTGCTGCCTGTCCGATAATGATAGGGCCCGAGCCGATTATCATTACTCTTTTAATGTCTTTCCTTTTTGCCATTTTCGTTTCTCCTATATATCAGTTCAATTTTTTATCTTTGTAAACAGCCTTGCCATCGTAAACGGTGATGAGGCATTTTGCGTGGACCTCGGTATTCTCAAAGGGCGTCGCCTTGCCCATAGAGAGAAATTCGTCGGGGTTGACTTTCTCCTTTATTCCGGTTTCAAAAACCGTAAATCCGGGGTCTGATTTAATTCCAAAGCGCCGCCTCGGATTATCCGTGAGCGCACGGACTATGACTTCAAGCGGAACTGTGCCGGGCTCGACAAGCTCGGTGTAAAGCACGGGAAATGCCGTTTCAAGACCGACAATACCCATACTGCTTCCTTTGAGGCCTCGGGATTTTTCCTCTTTGCTGTGGGGCGCATGGTCGGTTGCAATTATTTCAACCGTTCCGTCAAGAAGTCCCTCTATAAGCGCTTGTCTATCCTCTTCGGCTCTTATCGGGGGATTCATTTTGAATCTGCCCTCGTCTTTCAGCATTGAGTCGTTCATTACAAGGTAATGAGGACCTGTTTCGCAGCTTATATCAAGCCCCTCGGATTTCGCTTTTCTTATTACCTCGACGCTTTCCTTTGCGGAAACGTGGCATACGTGGTAGGAAACGCCGCTTTCCTTTATCAGCTCGGTGTCACGCATAATCGGGCCGTATTCGCTCTCGGAGCATATACCCTTATGGCCGTTTTTCTTTGCATACTCGCCGTCGTGGATATATCCGCCTCGGAGCAGGGAATTATCCTCGCAGTGAGCCACTATCATTTTTCCGAGCGATTTTGCCGTTTTCATTGCAAGGAGCATCATTTCTCTTGACTGAACGCCCCGTCCGTCGTCGGAAAATCCGGCAACGTCGTCCTTGATTTCTTCCATATCTGAAAGCTCACAGCCAAGCTCACCCTTGGTTATTGCGCCGTAGGGAATAACCTTTATCACGGCGTTTTTCTCAATAGCCTCAAGCTGGGGGGCGAGATTTTCCTTCGAGTCGGGAACGGGGTTAAGGTTTGGCATTGTCAGGGCCGCAGTAAAACCGCCGCGCGCCGCCGCCTTCGTCCCGCTTTCAACCGTTTCTTTATATGAAAAACCCGGCTCTCTAAAATGCACGTGAACATCACAAAAGCCGGGTAAAATTATACAGTTTTCAATAACGGTAAAATCGGAAAAGGAAGAGCCGGTAAAACGGGAAAGCTCAGCGCCGGAAAGAAGCATATCGCACTTGCTGATAGCGCCGTTTTCATATACTGTTGCGTTTTTAAGAATATACGTCATAAAAATCCCACCGTTATTACTTATTACATTTTGTTCTCAAAGATTATATCATAAAATATTTTAAATGTCAAGATTTTATCCCGATATTTAGAGTAAAAAAACGAGAGGGAAATTTTCCGTTTTTTGTGCTTTTTAATCAAATGAATAAAAAAGGGGGCTTTGTGTTGACAAAAGGACAAGTTGATTTTATAATAAATACAGGCGGCACTTTTCTTTTTTTATGTTCGCCGTCATATCTTTGAATTTGCAAAGAAAAAATGGATTTTGGTGGCTTTATGAAACAGAATTTACATACACATACCGAGTTTTGCGACGGACGGAGCAAAGCCGAGGAAATACTCGAGGTGGCAATAAGCCGTGGCTTTGATTCAATAGGATTTTCCGCCCATGCGCCGACCTCTGCCGATAATTCTTCAATGTTTCACGATGCTGAGGCTTATTTTAACGAGATAATGCGTCTCAGGGAAAAATACCGTGACAAAATAAAGGTTTACTTTGGCACGGAGCTTGACAGATTTTCACATGGGCTTATTCCGAATCTCGATTTCGACTACACGATAGGCTCAACGCACAGCGCAAGGGTCGGCGACTCTTTTATACATTTCGATTATACTCTTGAGCATTCCCTTTACGCTATCAACGAGCTTTTCGGGGGCGACGAAAGAAAATTTGTTCGGGCTTATTACCATACGCTTGCCGAGATGCCGGAATATATGACCTTTGATATTGTCGGTCATTTCGATTTGCTATCTAAATTCAAGGAGCAATATACGCTTTTTGACGGCAATTCGGATTGGTACAGGTCATTGGCATTTGAGGCGCTTCATTCGCTCAGAGAGAAATGTGAGATATTTGAGGTAAACACGGGCGCTATCGCAAGAGGCTTTAGAACTACGCCGTATCCCGACGGATTTATACTTGACGAAATGAAACGTCTTAACTGCAAATTGATTATTTCTTCCGACTGCCACGAAAAGTCAATGATTGACTGCTCGTTTGACTTGGCAAAGGACTTTGTTCGTGCGCACGGTTTTCATGAGCTGTATTTCCTTACGGAAAACGGTTTTATCGGAGAAAAAATATAAGATACGGAAGAACGGAGATTCTTATGAAAAACGTTTTTTGCGACTGCGGCTTTGAAATCATAGATTTTCACACGCACCCATTCACAAATTCCGAACAGAACATTTCCGCCTACGGCGCAGAATATCCTATTTCGGATAAAACGGTTGAGGAATATGCCGAGCTTTTCGGAATATCTCGCTTTTGCGGTTCGGTAATCGACATGGGCTTACGTAAGCGAGAGGGAATTGGCTTTGACAGTATCCGCACGCTTAACGACACAGCAATAGAGCTTCGTGACAAATTCATGGGTAAGTATATTCCGGGAATAGTAATCCACCCCGGCTTTGAAACGGAATCCGCCCTTGAAGTTGAGAGGTGCGCAGGTCTTGGTGTGAAGCTTATAGGAGAGGTCGTCCCCCATCTTTTCGGCTGGGGTTCTTATGCCGCAAGCGGTCTTGATGCCGTTCTTGATGCCGCCGCCTCGCACGGAATGGTATTTAGTTTTCACACTATGGCGCACGATACGGTTGAGGGTATGATAAAGGCGCACCCCGACGTTACCTTCGTTGCGGCGCACCCCGGCGAAAGAAAGATAATAGAGTTTCACGTTGACCTTATGAAAAGATACGAAAACTACTGCCTTGATATATCGGGAACGGGAATATTCCGCTGGCAGATGCTTCGCTATCTCGTTGACGAGGTCGGCTCGGAGAGAATACTTTTCGGCTCTGACTATCCGACCTGTAACCCGGGCGTTTATATAGGCGGAGTTCTCGGCGAGAGAATATCCGATAAGGACAAGGAAAACATCTTCTCGGAAAACGCAAAGCGCATTCTCGGTCTTAACTGACAAACCGAAAATAAGAAAAAATAAGAGCAAGAGTAAAAGGCTAAAAACCTTTCATTCTTGCTCTTTTTTGCACGGGGTGCGGTCAAAAGTATTAAAATGTAAACTAAAATTTACTTTAATTCCTCGACGAATTCCGCAATTCTTGCAAGCGCTTCCTTTATGTGCTCAAGTGAATAACAGTAAGAGGCTCTTATAAAGCCCTCGCCGCTTTCACCGAATGCAGTTCCCGGCACTACGGCAACACGCTTTGAATAAAGGAGCTTTTCACAGAATTCGTCGCTTGTGAGGCCCGTTGACTTAATAGAGGGGAAAGCGTAGAAAGCGCCCTTTGGCTCACGGCATTCAAGTCCGATTTCGTTGAAGCCCTCAACCATTATCTTGCGCCTTGAATCATACTCTTCAAGCATTTTCGAAACCTCGTCCTCACAGCTTCGAAGAGCCTCTATTGCAGCAAACTGCGAAACAGTCGGAGCGCACATAATAGCGTATTGGTGAATTTTGGTCATCTGGGAAATAATTTCTCTTGGGCCGAGTGCGTAGCCAAGACGCCAGCCTGTCATAGCGAAGCTCTTGGAAAAGCCGTTCACCATTACCGTTCTTTCTCTCATTCCCGGAACGGAAGCTATACTGACGTGGCGCTTTTCGCCAAAGGTAAGCTCGGAATAAATTTCGTCGGAAATAACGACTATGTTGTGTTCTTTTATTACCTCTGCGATTTCTTCAAGGTCCTCTCTTTCCATAATTGCGCCCGTGGGGTTAGAGGGATAGGGAAGAATAAGCGCCTTGGTTTTAGGGCTTATCGCCAGAAGAAGCTCTGACTTTGTAATCTTGAAATCGTTTTCCGCCTTGGTGTTAATAATAACGGGAACTCCGCCTGCAAGACGGGTTATCGGCTCGTAGCAAACGTAGCTCGGCTGGGGAATTATAATTTCGTCGCCGGGGTTGGTAATTGCTCTTACGGCAACGTCGATTGCCTCGCTTCCGCCGACGCTTATAAGCACCTCGTCCGAGGGCTCGTAGCAAACACCGTATTTTCTTTTTACGTAGAGGGCGATTTCCGCACGAAGCTCGGAAAGGCCTCTGTTTGCCGTATAGCGTGTCACGCCTCGCTCAAGCGAGCGTATGCCGGCGTGCCGTGCTTTCCACGGAGTTCTGAAATCCGGCTCGCCAACGCCAAGGGAGATCACCTTGTCCATTTTCTCGGCAATATCGAAATATTTTCTTATTCCCGAGGG
>JAZORS010000092.1:0-2569 GCA_045656725.1 Eubacteriales bacterium
TAGACGAGGTCTGTCTTGCACTGCTGTCAAGGGCTTCACCCGTAAAAATATGGTCGGATACTGTGCATATAGCAAGCGCACGGCGCTTTAAGTATGCGGCGTTCATATAAAGAGCCGCAGCCTCCATTTCAACGCCGAGGACTCCCATATCTCTCCATTTCTCGTTCATTCCTTCGTTTGCTCCGTAAAAGACGTCGGACGAGAGAATATTGCCGACGTGGCTTGATGCGTGTATTTTTTCGGCCTCTTCTTTTGCAATTTTCACCATATCAAAATCGGCAAGAGGGGCGAAAGTTCCGCCAAGTGAATACTGATTAGCGTAGGACGACGTGGTAGAAGCTCCCATTCCGATAATTACGTCACGAAGCTTGACCTTGTCTGAAAGACCGCCTATTGAACCGACACGTATAATGGCTTCGACGTCGAAAAACTTAAAAAGCTCGTAAGAGTAAATGCCCATAGACGGCATACCCATACCGCTTGCCATAACCGAAACGGGCACGCCGCGGTATGAGCCGGTATAACCCTGTATTCCTCTGATGTCATTTATAAGGCGAGCGCCGTCAAGATAGTTTTCCGCAATAAAGCGCGAGCGCAGGGGGTCGCCCGGCATAAGCACGGTTTTTGCAAAATCCCCCTTGTTTACTTTTATGTGAGGTGTTTTGATTTCCATCGTTTATATCCTTTCCGGGCATCAGTATCCGCCCGACTGTTCGTTTTTTACGATTTTCACTATTCGGCTTGTGCCGAGGCGGTCAGCTCCGCATTCTATCATTTTTTCCGCATCCGTAAGCGAGGATATTCCGCCGGCGGCTTTTACTTTTACGTGCGGCTTTACGTTGGATTTCATAAGAATTATGTCCTCCGGTGTAGCGCCGCCCGTGGAAAAGCCGGTTGAGGTTTTTATATAATCCGCGCCGCTATCCGAAACTATCCGGCACGCTTTTATCTTTTCTTCGTCGGAAAGAAGGCAGGTTTCGATTATGACCTTTAACGTTCTGCCATTCGCCGCCTTTTTTACCGCCTGTATTTCTTCGAGCACCTCGCGGTATTTGCCTGATTTCAGGTAGCCGACATTTATGACCATATCAATCTCGTCCGCACCGTCGCGCACGGCCTCTTCCGTTTCATAAACCTTTGCGCTTTTCGTGGAATAGCCGTTCGGGAAGCCGACAACCGTGCATACCTTGGTTTTTCCCTTTACGGTTTCGCTGGCTAACTTTACGTAGCACGGGGGTATGCAAACGGATGCCGTGCCGTATTTTACGGCGTCAAGGCAAGCGAGCCTTATATCCTCCTCCGTTGCATTTTGCAACAAAAGAGTGTGGTCGCATTTTGCTAAAATTTCTTTAACGTTCATTTATTTAACCTCGCCGTTTCTTTTTATAGCTGTCGCCCAGCATCTATGGCACATAGCAACGTAGCTTTCGTTGCCGCCGAGCATCAGCTGCTCGCCGTCTTTTATAACCTTTCCGGCACTGTCCATTCTTGCGTTTACAATTGCCTTTCTTCCGCAGGTGCAGATGGTTTTAATTTCGGAAATAGAATCCGCCACGGAGAAAAGACGGGCGCTACCCTTAAAAAGCTCGGTTTTGAAATCTGTCCTGAGGCCGAAGCACAAAACGGGAACGGAATATTCGTCTACTATTCCGCGAAGCCCGTCGATCTGCTCCTTTGTGAAAAATTGGCATTCATCGGCGATAATAACATCCGCCTCGATATGCTCTTTTGCGAAAAGCTCGGCTATATCGGTTTGATTACCAATCGGGGTGCATTCGGCAGAGAGTCCTATGCGCGAAGCGATAATGCTCTCTCCGTCGCGGCATTCGACAGCCGGCTTGATAAGCCAGACCTTCATTCCGCGCTCCTCGTAATTGAATTTCGTTATAAGTGCCTGCGCTGTTTTGGATGAGCCCATAGCTCCGTATTTGAAATAAAGCTTTGCCATAGTTTTCCCCTCTCATTTCTTAATTTCAGTATACCATATCTTGCGGGAAAAATAAATAGATTTCTCAAAATATTTTGCCTTGCAAAATTGAATGGATTTGAATTCGCTCTCTTTTGTTTATGCGCTGTCGGTTCGGATGCTTCGCATGAAATGCGGAAGGGTTACACCCGTGTTTAATTAAATCTGTGTTTTGAGAAACGAAGGTACAACGCAAAAAAGTCAAAATGAAAACATTAATTTACAAAAACGCGGATTTGGGTTGCGCGCACGTAATATATTGACTTTTTTTGCCTTTGGGTGTATAATATACCTATAAATACAGGACGGCATAAAAATTGCCGAGCCAAAATACCAAGAGGTGCAGCATGATTAAAATTACAAACGGACTCGTTATTGAAAACGGAAAAATTGAAAATAAAAACGTGTATATAGAGGGCGGCAAGATAGTCGAAGTGACTACTCTTGATAAGCCGTCAGATGAAGTAATAGATGCGGGCGGAAAATATGTCAGCCCCGGATTTATAGATACTCACGTTCACGGCGGCGGCGGCGCAGATTTCATGGACGGCGGAATTGAGCCAATGAGAATTGCGGCAAAAACGCATCTTATGTACGGAACTA
>JAZORS010000093.1:0-3468 GCA_045656725.1 Eubacteriales bacterium
GGGTCACGAGTGAAAGCAACACCCGTTCCGGACTCGTTGTTAAGGTTACCGAACGCCATCATCTGAACGTTAACTGCAGTTCCCCAAGAGTAGGGAATATCGTTGTCACGTCTGTAAATGTTTGCTCTGGGGTTGTCCCAAGAACGGAAAACAGCCTTAACTGCGCCAAGGAGCTGTTCCTTGGGATCAGAGGGGAAGTCGCTTCCGATCTTCGCCTTGTATTCTGCCTTGAACTGATTTGCAAGAGATTTAAGGTCGTCAGCGGTAAGCTCAACGTCCTGGGTAACACCCTTTTCCTCTTTCATTTTGTCGATAAGCTGTTCAAAGTACTTTTTGCCGACTTCCATAACAACGTCGGAGTACATCTGAATGAATCTTCTGTAGCAGTCATAAGCCCATCTTGCGTTGCCGCTCTTCTTAGCCATAACCTCAACGACCTCTTCGTTAAGACCAAGGTTAAGTATAGTGTCCATCATACCGGGCATAGATGCTCTTGCGCCGGAACGGACTGAAACGAGAAGGGGATTTTCAAGGTCGCCGAATTTCTTTCCGGTGATCTTTTCCATCTTCTCGATGTTTTCCATGATTTCAGCCATTATGGAATCGTTGATCTGCTTTCCATCTTCATAATACTGGGTGCAAGCCTCAGTAGAAATGGTAAAGCCCTGGGGAACGGGAAGACCAATGTGCGTCATCTCAGCAAGGTTTGCACCTTTACCGCCGAGGAGGTTGCGCATGTCTTTGTTACCTTCTGAGAAGAGATATACATACTTCTTGCTCATTTAATTTTTTCCTCCAAAAAATAAAAATTTTATAATCAATGTAAAGTGGGTGCGAAAATTAACAAAGTCGAAAAATTGCATAACAAAAAAGCAGTAATTAAACGCTTATGTGCGCACCGCAAAGCTAATTATAACATATAATTAGGAAAAAATAAAGCGAAATGTAATTTAAATAATGCATTTGCGCATAAAGTTTACAATTTATTCATATATTATGCACCTGCGAATGCGCGCACACGTGGGTGCGAGGCCCTATACTATCCGTTTTTTGTTTTTTTCTTGCATTATTTTCATTTGTGTGTTAAAATAGTTTTATCAAAACGATGGAGACGGTTATGACGATAAATTATTTTTCGTTGGCTCACCTGATTTATATAGCCATAGCTATTGGCTTTGCCTTGGGGCTTTATTTCCTTTTGAGAAACAGAAGCCGGAGGGCGCAGCGCATCTTAGTGATTTCGCTTATGGCGCTAAACGTTATTCAGCACCTTTTTAAATCCTATATTTATCCTCAATACGAGGGGCTTGGCTTCAATTCTTTGAACAGTGCATACAATATGTGCGCCCTGCTCATTCTTGCCTCGCCTATTGCCTATCTTTCACGCTCGGAAAGATTTAAGGATTTCATTTTCTATACGGGCTCTGCTGCGGGTATGGTTGCCGTATTAGTTCCGTATTGGCATATCGGCGAATATATGTTTACCTGGGACGTAATTCGTTTCTTTATCTGCCATGCGCTCCTTTTCGCAAGCTCTGTTTTGACGCTTCTTTTTGGGCATCATAAGCCCTCGTGGCGCAGCTCATACAGAATTGCCGTGGGATTCTTTGTGTCGATTGCAGTTATTATAATAAACGACATTTTCTTTCTCTATATGGGGCTTTATCCCGGCGAGAGCGCAGAGAATCTCTTTGAGAGCCTCAGTCATATAAATCCCGTCTGGAGCTTCGGCCCGCCCGAGCAGTTTGCCTTCGTGGAGGGAATAGCCAAGTTCTTCTCGCCCGATATTTTTGTTGGCGAAAATGCGGCAGGGCTCTATGTTCCGATACTGTGGTATTTTATTCCGATATTCCTCGCAATAAGCATTTTATCGCTTCCGATAACTGCGCTTTTTGATAAGGAAAGATTCCTTTCCGATATGAAAGAATACAAGGAGAAATTTCTTTTCGGCTTTGCAAGAATCAAAGCGTTTTTCCTTTCGTTCAAAAAGGGCAAGGAAAATGACGGCTCAAACAGCTCGGATGGCAATCCCGAAAACTCGGAAGAATAAACAGAATAACAAAAAAAGCAACGCGTTCAAGCGTTGCTTTTTTCATTATAAGCATATCCGTGTTAAATTTAAATGAGAAAAATAAAATGAAAATGTAAATAGATGTTGACATTAATTCTCATTAAGACTCTCTGTTTTAAAGGCCGCATAGCCCTCGTAATGATAGCTGTTGTCTATGCCTTTCATAAAAACCTGACGGTCATTTACCTTGTCGGTAAGGGCGTTTTTTAAAAGGTGCTTGATTTCGATATCTTTAATAGGACTTCTTTCCATAGCAAGAAGATAATCTGTTTTATCTATAAGGCTCCAATCTACAACTGCTCCAATCTCGCTTTTTAGAATGTGGTCAAGCCAAATGCGAGTTGAACGGCCGTTTCCTTCTCTGAACGGGTGGGCTACGTTCATTTCAACATATTTTTCGACTATCTCATCAAATGAGCTCTGCGGCATTTTTTCAATATTTTCAAGTGCGGCATTAAGGTACATAAGCGACGCAAATCTGAAATTGCCTTTTGCAATATTGACGGTACGAATCTTTCCGGCGAAATCATATATATCAGAAAAGAGAAAAGCGTGTATTTTAGATAAGGCATCAAACGTTCCCGGAGCCAGAGAAGAAAGAAAATTAGTTTCAAAAAGCTCTAATGCGCGCATTTTGCTTATTCGTTCTTCTTCGCGGGCAAGCTCCGCAGAATCACATATCCCAAGCTTGTTTTCGAGTGCCATACCTTTTTCCTTTCTATCATTTTTCTATCTATATTATACCATACATCATCAATTATTTCAAGTGTATGTTGTTAAAATATCATTCGGGTATACAAAAGGTGCATGTCAGCTCTCGCCTCCTTACTTATTCACTGTTACCCATACTTCAAAATCTTTGGGAGCGATTTTAGTGAAGTGAAGAGTGAAGAGATGAAAGTTCTCGGTAACTTTGCTCCCGAGAATATTTGGCACTCCCAGCGAGGAATTTCGCCTTTGGCGAATATACCCGCGCTTTCCGCCTGACAAGCGAGCTTGTCGATCTTCAAGCGGGGTATGCGAACCCATTTCCTCGTCTTAGACTCGGAAAGAGAGTTCGTTCTGCTGGAATATCAAAAAGCCCTCCACCCGGAAGGGCAGAGGTCTTTTTGGCACTCCCAGCGAGAATCGAACTCACAACTAACCCTTAGGAGGGGCTTATTATATCCATTTAACTATGGGAGCGTACTATTAAATTGTATTTTGTTTTCTATCCTTTCGGATATATCCACCCCTTAGGAGGGGGCTATTATATTCCGCAGCCGTCGCATAGTCGCAAGCTATCGCCTGCGCAAGCCTCGGCTCTGCTCGCTCTTTGCTTTGGGCTGTCCATCGTCGCCAAAACAATACTTAATTGTTTTGACTTAGATGGCATTTAACTATGCAGGCGTGGTATT
>JAZORS010000094.1:0-3411 GCA_045656725.1 Eubacteriales bacterium
CTGTTACAGTGCGGGAAAAATCCTCAATTCTTGAAACAGAGCCTCGGCAAATATAAACGCCGAGCAACTCAAGCTTGTTCGATAAATTCTGTTGGCTTATTTTTAATTTTGTGCGAATCCTTTTAAGGTTTGCGCCTATAAGATTTTTCTTCTCTCCGTCTATTATTCTTGCCATCACGCATTTTCTCCGTCAGCATTTTTTGTCTTGACACAAGACACTTTTTATGATATACTAATTTCAACAATAAATTGTCCTATCATAAGACAAAGCAAAAATAATACGTGAGGTTTAAAAGTGGAAACGGTCGGAATTAAAAAAGATATAGATAAACTCGGAAGAATTTGTATTCCAAAAGAAATGAGAACTCTTTTCAATCTTCAAAACGAGGTTGAGCTTCAAGTAACGAAAGAGGGGGTATTGATAAAAAACCCCGAATATATTTTGGTTAAAAAAGATTCGGTAAATTAAGTGTTTTATTGCCAAATGAAAATTTAAAGCGAGGTATGGTTTTGTGCCGTACCTCGCTTGTTTTGTATGCGCTTAGCCGTAGTAATTTCAGATTTATAGCAATCTTCTAAATTATTTCGTCATTTTTCAAAACAAGTCTTGATTTTTTGCTGTAAAAAGTGTAGAATATACGTATCAGAAAATAACAAGGAGAATTAAAATGGCACTTGTAACAACAAAAGAAATGTTTAAAAAGGCTTACGAGGGCGGTTACGCTATTGGAGCTTTTAATATTAATAATATGGAGATTATCCAGGCAATAACCGAAGCCGCTGCGGAACAGCAATCTCCCGTTATTCTTCAGGTTTCCGCAGGAGCGAGAAAATACGCTAAACACGGTTACCTTATGGCGCTTGCAAAGGCTGCCGCTGAGGATAGCGGAGTTGATTTTGCGCTTCACCTTGACCACGGCGCAGATTTTGAGGTTTGTAAGTCCTGCATTGACGGCGGATTTACCTCCGTTATGATTGACGGCTCTCACCATTCTTTTGAGGATAATATTGCTCTCACCAAAAAGGTCGTTGAATACGCTCACGCCCGTGGCGTTGTTGTTGAGGGCGAGCTTGGCGTTCTTGCAGGCATCGAGGACGAGGTGTCCGCAGCAAGCTCTACATACACAAAGCCCGAGGAGGTTGAGGAGTTCGTAACAAGAACAGGCGTTGACTCTCTCGCTATCTCTATCGGTACGTCCCACGGCGCATATAAGTTCACTGCAAAGCAGTGCACAAGAAACGAGCACGGTGTGCTTGTTCCCCCGCCTCTCAGATTTGATATTCTTGAAGAGGTTGCAAAAAGACTTCCCGGCTTCCCCATCGTTCTTCACGGCGCATCCAGCGTTGCTCACGAGTGCGTTTCCGAAATCAACGCTCTTGGCGGTAAGCTTCCCGATGCTGTCGGTATTCCCGAGGAACAGCTCAGACGCGCGGCAAAGATGGCGGTATGTAAAATCAATATCGACTCTGATATAAGACTTGCTATGACCGCAGGTATCCGCCGTGTTCTTGCTGAAAAGCCCGAGGCGTTTGACCCGAGAGAATATCTCAAGGTTGCAAGAGAAGAAGTTAAGAAGATGGTCAGCCACAAGATAGTCAACGTGCTTGGCTCAAAGGGTACTCTTTAATTTTATTAAAGAAGGCTGTCGTATTTAGGCATAACCGAATAAAAAACAAGAGGCATTATTTTCGAAGATAATGCCTCTTTCTTTTCTAAATCTAAATTTGGTGAAATTAATGACTTAGCGCCTTACTTTTGAAATGACGCCGCAAGCTATTTTGTTGCCTGCATTTCCGGACGGCTGTGTTGTAAAATCGTCAAGGCCATCATGAATGATTACCGTTTTGCCGATGACCTCATTTACGGTAAATCTATCTGTAAGAAAGGCAAGAAATGCTCGATCGCCTGCGCCGAAAAGAGGCGGCATATCTCCCGCATGATGAGGGTGGAGGCATTCGTTGGGGTTGTAATGTGTTCCTGCGCCTGAAAACGGATCCTCCCCGTTTCCCGAGCAGTCCGAACCGCTATGGATATGGAAAGCAAAAATATTGTTTTTACACGCTTCTTTTGAGGCAGGAAGTCCAAAGATATCTGCCACGATCAAAACACCGCCGGGCATTTGATAAAATTTGACCGTGCCGTTAATTTGACAGTTCTCCCTGCTGCCTTGTATCACTGCCGCAGCATCAGGCAATCTTCGAAGCGCCCGATGAAAATTATTTCCGTTATACATATTCGCCCTCTTTAATGTGATATCGTTACATACTATGCGCCTGACAATAAAGGAGTGATATTTCAGTGGGAAGAGGGCAACAGAAAAAACAATAAAAAATGAGGAAAGCCGCAGGTTTTTGACCTTGCTTTCCTCAAATTTAAACTTGATATCAGAGAGGTCTGTGTTTTTTACAAGACCTCTTGTTTTTTATTCGGTTATGCCGGGATGCGACAGCCCTTTGACATATTGGAGCTTATCTGCCGGCTTACTCCCATTTGCAAATTCTTGCTTTGCGCAAAGTCAAGCTAAGCTTGCCCATTTACTTTAAAGTGTCTGCCAATACTCTTCAAAGCAGATTCCTTTATCTGTTATTTCCTGTGCAACTTTGGGAGAGTCTATGTAGCGGTAGTGCCAAGGCTCATAAGCGATTTTGGTAATGGACTCCTTACCCTTAGGGTATCTTAAAATAAAGCAGTATTGGGAAAGTTTTTTTTGAATGATTTTAAACAAATGTTCTACGCTTAAAAGCTCTTCTTTTGTGCGGTAGAGCTTACCCTCCAACAAAATTCCAACATCAATTGCAAGACCTGTATGATGCTCGGAATATCCTGGTTTTGCAACATATTTGCTGGTATATTCCAAACCGAACTAGTTAAGATTTTTATCAAAGATTTCTTCCTGCTGTTTGACTGTTCTGTAGGACCCAAGCAGCACAGTTTGAATGCCGTCATTTTTTAAAACATCTTCCTGTAAACGACAAAAGGCATCGTAGGTTTTTTTCTCAACCTTAAATTGATTGCCGGCAACATTCTCAGTCGAAATTAGTTCAACTGTGTCTTCAAAGCTGTTAGGAAGTCTGTTGTCTTCATTTACCAACACAAAATAATCGGGATTTTTTTCTTTTGTTCCGCTCATAATTGTGCCTCCGTTGTTTTCTGATAAGGAAACGCTTTCGTTTGTTGTTTGATTAGGCAAGAGTGAATAATCCGAACCCGTTTTCAAGAGGCGAATTATCCGTTATACTTCGGTAAAAATTTTTATAATATCCGTATATTATCTCAAATTTCTACCTCGTCTTACGAAAAATTCGCTCTCTCAAAAATTCGGGAAGAACTCTGTGCCTTAATTTTTAGTTGATTTTGGTGCTTGGCTCTCGCAGCCAAGTAAGACTTTGCAAGAGAGATAAGTGCCGAAA
>JAZORS010000095.1:0-9323 GCA_045656725.1 Eubacteriales bacterium
AGGTCAGCCCTTGCGGTTGACCTCTTTTTGCTTGCGGAGTATTTGGGTTTGTGCTATGACCACCGGTTTGAGCCGGAGGCTACATAATCAAGCTAAGCCGAGTCGATGAGCTCGCTCATCAGGGAGGCGAGCGCAGATTGCTCCGTGAGCGCACCGCTATGCGATGCAGGACACGGAGTGTCCTCCCTGCTCACAAGGAGTATAATCGGTCTGTAAAGCGAGAATTTAATATTTACGTTTACTGTCAAATTCTATATAGCACACCCCGAAACAAGTCGGGGTGTTTCTTTTGTTTTTCGTTTTACTCCCCCAAATTCCAGGTTGACATATTTGAGGTAATAAAGTATAATTAATTATAATAAATAATTAATCGGCAAAAAATTGTAAATCAAGATGTAATTTCGGGAGAGCATGTAAGATGAAAATTGTTACTTTTAATTTAAGGTCTCATTGGAAATCCGAAGTAGACGGTATTAACAGCTTTATACACAGAGCAGGACTGATATATGAGAAAATCGAAAAAGAGCGCCCTGATATTATAGCTTTTCAGGAAGCGGTAACTGAAACACATTTGCCATTGATTAAAAAAATCTTGCCGGAATACGTGTTTTTCGGGCACGGAAGAACTGAAAATTATGACGGCGAGGGCTTGTTTACAGCCGTCAGGGCCGATTCGTATGAGGTTGACAAGCATGAAACGTTCTGGATGAGTCCTACTCCTTACGTGGCGGGATCAAGGTTTGAAAATCAAGGACCGTCGCCTCGCACCTGTGTTATGACGTTAGTCAGAAACAAGAGCAACAACGCTCTTGCTCGCATTTTCAACATACATCTTGATAACAGATCTGAGGAAGCAAGAAGCTTGGCGATAGACTGTGTTCTTAAATTTTTGGAAAATGAGAAAAAAGCCTGCGACGTACCCGTAATTATCTTGGGCGATTTTAACACGAGAACGGAAAACGACAAGAAAATTCATAAGCTTCTTTGCGGCAGGGGATTTTATGAGGTAACGAAAGACATTGAAACAACGTTTCACGGCTACGGAAAAGTACAAACGAAATTTGACTATATTTACGTGGATAAATCTTTAGAAAACAAGGTAAGCTGCGCATATATCTGGGACGACTGCCACATGGGAATATATCTATCCGATCACTATCCCGTGTGCGCTGTGTTTGAGGAAAAGTAATACTCTTTGAAAGCTAATGAGGTAACGCTATGAAGCTGTTTTTGGTAAGGCACGGAGAAAGCGAAAATAACCTGAAGGGGTGTTGGACGGGTTGGCAAAACGTCAGCTTGACGGATAAGGGCAAAAATGATGCTATCCGGGCTAAAAAATATCTTGAAGATATATCCTTTGACAAGGTATATTGCAGTGACCTTGACAGGACAGTACAAACGGCAGAAATCGTGTTGCCGGACTCCGAATATAAGAAAACCGAGCTTTTGAAGGAAATTAACGTTGGTATTCTTTCGGGCGAAACGTTTGAATGGGGACGCTCAAAATTCGGCGACGCTTTACAGGAAAACATAAAAAACTCGGACTATTCTTCTTACGGTGGAGAAAGCTCAGCGCAATTTGATGCCCGGCTGAAAGAATTTATAAAAATAGCTCTTGCCGACAGGGAAGAGAACATTATCGCATTTACTCATGCAGGGGTTATTCGCAGGATCATATCAAAGCTTATAGACGTAGAGTTTACAGCGCAAAGGTTCATTTGTAAAAATTGCGCCATTGCAATTTTAGAGTATGCTGAAGGCAAGTGGCGATTGCACAGTTGGATAAATTCTATTTAAGACGCGCCGAAAATTTGAATAGAAAACACATAGATTACGCGCCCCGAAAACAAGGGCGCTTTTATCCATTTTTAGCCTTCTTTCTGACGAAACAAAAAATATTGAAAAATTCATAAATGTGTGCTACAATGGTAAATGTAAAGCTAAACGAATCTTTTTTTATAAGAATTTAAGAAAGGAATTTTTTATGCTTGGAAATTTTTTGGCCGGGTATGAAAACGTGTTGCATTATATAGCCAAACTAACGGTTAACACGCTTGAACTTATTGGCATACTCATTATAGTAATTGGCTCTATTAGGTCGGTTATAAAGTATATTACAGCGCTGAAAAACAGAAACAAATCAAATATATTTATAGAGCTTGGTCGCACGCTTGCTTTTGCGCTTGAATTTAAGATGGGCGCGGAAATTGTGAACACGGTTATCGTCAGAGATTTAAAAGAGCTTGCTGTTCTTGCGATAGTAATTGCGCTTCGCGCTATTCTTTCCGTTCTTATCCACTGGGAAATTAAGAATGAAAGGAACGAAGAAAAGGCAAAAGAAAAAGGCGACGAAAACGCCGACAAATAAGAATATTTTTCACTGTTGCCGCCTCGAAATTCGGGGCGGTTTATGAGGTCAAACGAGAGGGCACTATGAACACGATAAGATATAAACCGTTTGTCGATAAGATGTTTTGGATAATTTTAATTCCGACTGTAATATTGCTTGCGATAGGAACTGTTATTGCTTCTTATGCAACGTTTGCGTTTGTCCTGTTAATTCTTGCTGATTTTTTTACGCTTTATTTTATAATTGCTCCGCTTTTCGGATACGTTGAACTGAGGGAAAAACGCTTTTTGTAAAATTCGGCTTTTTTATTGAGCGTGATATACCTTATGAAAAAATAAGGGGCACGGTCAAGGAACGCAAGCTTTATTCCGATTCAATGCTTTCTTTAAAAAACTCGATTGAGCACGTGAATATCAAATATAATACGTTTGATATAATGACGGTAAGTGTTGCGGATAACGACGGTTTTATAAAAGAGCTGACTACCCGTGTCGAAAAAACAAGAGAAAAAATGCTTGATTAAGCGAATACTGTATAAGAATTTCAAAAAAGCATAAAGAACGCAAAATAACTCACGTGAGCTATTCTGCGTTCTTTTCGTTTTGCTTTTTAAAAAGCTACATTATTATATATAAGGGAATTAAACTCCTCTTTTGTGGCTCTTATCAATTGCTTCCCAAAGACCGTTGAGGTAGGTTGCTCCAAGAGCTCTGTCGTAAAGACCGTAACCGGGCATTGCAACCTCGTCCCAGATCATACGTCCGTGGTCGGGGCGGATAGGACCGGTGAAGCCGGTTTCGTAAAGCGCCTTCATAATCTCGTACATATCAAAGGTTCCGTCCGAGGAAAGATGGGCAGACTCTTCAAAGTTCGTGGGAGTATGGAATTTAAGGTTACGAACGTGAGCAAAGTGAATTCTTCCTTCAAGGGCTCTTATCATATCGGGAAGGTCGTTTTCAAGGTTAGTTCCGTATGAGCCGGAGCAGAAGGTAACGCCGTTATGAACGTCGTCAACCATCTTCATCATGCGAAGAATGTTTTCCTTGTTGATGATTATACGGGGAAGGCCGAAAACGCTCCAAGCGGGATCATCGGGATGGATTGCCATCTTGATGTCGTATTTATTGCACACGGGCATTATCTTTTCAAGGAAATATTTGAGGTTGTCGAAGAGCTTGTCGTCGTCAACATCCTTATACATAGCAAAGAGCTCTTTAACTCTTGCCATTCTCTCGGGCTCCCAGCCGGGCATAACGGTGCCGTTCATATCGCCTGCGATAGAATCGAACATCTTTTCGGGGTCAAGCGCGTCAACTGCTTCTTGCGTGTAAGCAAGAACGGTCGAGCCGTCATCTCTCATTCTGGCAAGCTCCGTACGAGTCCAGTCGAAAACGGGCATAAAGTTATAGCAAACGAGGTGGATATCCTCTTCGCCGAGGTTTTCAAGAGTCTTGATGTAGTTCTCGATATACTGCTCTCTTTCGGGAGCGCCGGTCTTGATTGCATCGTGAATATTAACGCTTTCAATTCCCGCGATGTGAAGGCCTGCTGCCTCAACCTCGTCTTTAAGAGCGCGGATTCTCTCGCGGCTCCATACTTCTCCGGGTACGGTATCGTAAAGAGTGGTTATAACTCCTGTAACTCCGGGGATCTGTCTGATCTGCTTCAAGGTAACGGTGTCAAATTTAGAACCGTACCATCTGAGTGTCATTTCCATATTGTATTCCTTTCGGTATTTTTTCTATATTCTAACATATTATTTGCGTTTTGTAAACCGATTTTTCAAAAACGGCATCGCAAATATAAATATTTTTACGTTTTGGGCTATGACTTATTAAAGAAGCTCTTTTTCAAGCTGCTCTTTTGCGAGTCTGAAAGCGGCAATCGCATCGCTGAGGGGAACTTGAGCGCGGCCGTCTTTTACAGCGTCCGCAAAAGCTCCTAGCTCGGTCAGAAAGTCGCCGAAGTTCGTTACGTTAATTCCGAGATCGGCAACAACTCTTTCTTCAAGCTCCGGCTTGAAAGGCTCGCCTTCCTCCGGATAAACCGTAAGCTCGTCACCGTCCAAAACAAGAGTTGCGCCCTCAAATCTTACACGGTATCCTGCTTTAAAGGGCATACACGTGGGATATTCCCACGAGCATTCGTCGGTGAAAAGGGCATCGCCGTATCTGTAATGAGCAAAGAGATGCTCAATCACTCCGTCATTTGCGCGCGAGAGGACCGTGCCTACGTGCTCCGGGTCGCCGCCCATAAGATAGCGGATAAAATCAAGATTATGTATTTGAAGGTCAAGCTGCATACCGCCTGTGCGCGTTACGTCGTTGTATCCGTTTACCCACACGGGCTTGGGGCTGATTCTGATAAACGTGCCCGTTTTGATTTTTCCGTATTCCTTGCTGTCGTAAACGCGTTTCAGATATTCATGCGCCGTGCCGAAACGGACTATGTGGGCAACCTGAACGCAGGCTCCCGTTTCCTTTTCGGTTGCAAGGAGCAGCTTTGCATCCTCTTCCGTAAGGCAAATCGGTTTCTCTATAATTACGTTTTTCGCATGTTTCATAGCCAGAACAGCAAAACGGGTGTGAAGCGCTGTGGGAAGGCAGATATCTACGATATCGAGATTTTCATTTTTCAGCATTTCCTCAGCATCGGAATAAACGGCAGCTCCGCATTCCTTTGCGATTGCTTCTGCTCTTTCAACGCTTGCATCGGCAATGGCCGCGAGCTCGGTTTTTTCATTCATATAAATCCAGCATTTCGCATGAACCGCGCCGATTCCGCCGCATCCTATAAGTCCAACTCTTAACATATTAAAAGATTAATTCTCCTTGCTTCATTTTTGTAATGGTGAAATCAAAGCTTAAGACTCTTTTTGATTGCTCCGATAGTTTCGTCACTTAAAACGTGCTCCATTTTGCAGGCATCCTTATCGGCTGTATCCGAAGATACACCGAGCCTTATAAGAAACTGCGTCAGCATCTGGTGGCGCTCGTAAATTTTTTCGGCTTTTACAAGTCCTTCGTCGGTAAGCGAAATATATCCGCAGTTATCAACCGTGACGTATCCGCCGGAGCGCAAAAGACCGATTGCCCGGCTCACACTCGGCTTGGAAAAACCCATATATTCGCATACGTCAATTGAACGTACGTTTGGAATTTTGCGCGAGAGAACGAGTATTGATTCAAGATACATCTCTCCCGATTCCAAAAGCTTCATAATTTTCACCTCGGAAACAATATATACAAATATGATAACACATAAAAAAGTAAAAATCAAGGGCGGAAAAGTAAAAAAGAATTTAAAGATAAGGGCGCAACTGCAACATAAAAGCCGTTAGCCGTTTGCGCTGAAATAACCGAAGAGAGCCGAACTCATAAGGTTTGGAAATATAGATTTTCCAATCTTCTTCACTGAATTTTTCTTAAATACCATATATTTCTCAAAAAATTTAGCTCGAACATCGAAAAATCTATTATTTCAAAACTGCTTCGCATCTTCCATCGAACAAATTTTTGATGGATTTTGCCGTAACGAGTCGCAGTAAAGTATAACTTTACAAGGCTCGGTGCGACGAAAGACGCTGAAATTTGCCGATGAAAGACTTATTAGTTCGGTTCTCTTCGGCTATAGCCGTCGTAAACCTCTTTGAGAAGGTGCGGGTAATCCGTCATTATTCCGTCAGCGCCGATTTCGATAAGGTAAGTCATTTCGTCCGGATCGTTTATAGTCCAGTAGTGAACGGCAATATTATGTAGATGCGCGCGCTTGATAAGTCCTCTTTTCGCGAGCTTGATGCCGTATTCCTCGGTGGGTATCTGAAAAACGGCTATGCCGTCGGTGAAGAAAACGTCAAGAGCGAGGGTGTGAAGCAGATAATATTTTACAACTCCGACAATAGCGGGGGAGAACATAAAGCTTTCGGGAACTTCTCCGCTTTCGGAAATGCGTACAAGCTCCGAATAAATATCCGAATGGAAGCTTGCAAGAACAATTATTTCGTAGGCATCGTATTTTTCAACAAGGCGGAGCACCTCGCGGAGCGCTTTAATACCGACCTCGCCGTCTTGCTTGATTTCAACGTTTATTCTGTTTTTGGGGAAGTGGGTAATAAGCTCTTCAAGCGTGGTTGCGAGAAATTTGGTTTCGTGCCTCGCGCTTACTCCTTCGGGATATTCAACGTCAAGCGGTGTAACTCTCTTGCCCTCACCGTTAAGGTAGGGGATATTTCCGTTTTCGTCCGGCTCGCGATTCTTGTTGTTGTCGTATCCGAAATCTACCTCCTCTGACATAAGGTCGCTGTAATTCCATTCGGAAATTTCGCCGGTTTCGTTTGTCTTTCTGTCAATGGTCGTGTCGTGCGACAGAATGACGACGCCGTCCTTCGTGATGCTGACGTCGGTTTCCATCATAACGTTTTTGTCAACGCTGTAAGCATTGTAAAACGCTTCAAGGGTATTGTCGGGGAATTCGCCGTTACCGCCTCCGTGAGCTATAAGTATGGGGCAGTCCTCTTTTTTCATCATCGGGTTTGTGCCGGGGTAATTATCGGGGCGCTCAAAAAGCGCAAGCACAAGAAAGAAAAGAAGCGCCGAAACAAGTATCGCCGCAGTCAGCTTTAAGCCGTTTTTTTCTTTTGTCAGCCATAGCAATCTCCATTCTGCCGCGATTGCGGCAACGTAAATTAAAAATCAGTATGAGAAAATTATATATTAAAGCTCGAATTTTGTCAATCGGAATTTAACATATCTTCTTTTTTTGCCGAGAGGGGAAACGCGACCGTTTAAGACGTAAAACGACAGGGAAATACCGCTTTTTCGCGCTTTTAGAAAAAAATGTAAAAAAATTTCAAAAAAACCTTGACTTTTAGAAACTCTGCTGATATAATAGTATACTGCGTTATAATTTCTTTTTTTAAAAGGGGGTATTTTGCGCTTTTTTCGGAACGACCTAGATAAAAAGCACAAAAAACCTTGATTTTAAAAGACTTTTTTGGACATTTTGCCAGATTGAAGAAAAATTCGTTCAAAAAACGCTAAAATGTAAATTTTTAGGAATGGAGTGATTCTATTTATGCTTAAACCCCAAAAGCTTGGCACAACGGTAAGACAGAGCTTCTCGAAAATTGAAGCGGCTACGGAAATGCCAAATCTTATTGAGGTACAGAAGGACTCTTATAAATGGTTTCTCGAAGAGGGACTTAACGAGGTTCTTCGCGACGTGTCTCCGATAAAAGATTATACCGGTAATCTTTCCATCGAATTTACCGACTATACCCTTGATCCCAATCCCAGATATTCGGTGGAGGAGTGCAAGGACAGGACGGTAACCTACGATGCTCATATGAAGGTGGGAGTCCGTCTTATCAATAAGGCAACGGGAGAGCTCAAAACTGCGCAAGTTTATATGTGCGATTTCCCGCTTATGACGGATAACGGAACTTTCGTTATCAACGGAGCAGAGCGTGTAATAGTTTCACAGCTCGTTCGTTCTCCCGGTATATACTACAAAGATGACGTTGACAAGCAGGGCAAACACAATTTCTCCGCTCAGGTTATTCCTTACCGCGGAGCGTGGCTTGAATTTGAAACTGACGCGGCGGGCGTGTTCTACGTTAAGATTGACAAAACGAGAAAAATTCCCGTAAGCGTGCTTGTTCGCGCCCTTCTTCCCGCTGAGGCATCCTCCAACGAGGATATCGTTGCTATGTTCGGTGACGAGGATATGCTCGCAGTAACTATGGAAAAGGACGAGAGTGTGACTCTTTCAAGAGAGAATAACACCTCCTGCCGCGATGAAGCGCTCAAAGAAATATACAAGAAGCTCCGTCCCGGAGAGCCCCCGATAGTTGAAAGCGCAGTTACCCTTATCAACAATCTTTTCTTCGATCCCAAAAGATACGATCTTGCCCTTGTCGGCAGATATAAGTATAACAAAAAGTTCTCTCTTGCCGCAAGAATCTTCGGCGAGGACCGCACGCTTGCAAAGACGGTTGTTAACCCTCTTACCGGCGAGATAGTTGCGGAAGCAGGCGAGATTATCACCCGCGAGCTTGCTGAAAAAATTGAAAACTCACTCGTTAACGAGGTTGTTATCACCGCCGGCGGCAAGGATGTAAAGGTGTTTGCCAACAATACGGTAAGACCTGAGCTCGTTCTCGGCTTTGACCTTGTTGACTGCGGAGTAAGAGAAGGGGAGAAGGTAAGCTTCCCGGCTCTTATGGAAATCGTAAGCGAGGCAGACGCAGAGTCCCTCTCCGGCGAGGACAGAGTGAACTTCATAAAGAGTGCTGTTCGCGAGAGAATGGCAGTACTTTCACCCAAGCACATAACGGTTGACGATATATTCGCGTCGGTTAACTATCTTCTTAACCTCACCCACGGTGTCGGTACGACAGAGGATATCGACCATCTCGGCAACAGAAGACTTCGCTGTGTAGGCGAGCTTCTTCAAAACCAGATGAGAATCGGTATGTCGAGAATGGACAAGATTATCAAGGAAAGAATGTCCGTTCACGATACCGAGGACCTTCGTCCCGAAGCTATAATCAACACAAGACCCGTTGCTACTGCAATAAGAGAGTTTTTCGGTTCATCGCCGCTTTCGCAGTTCATGGACCAGAACAACCCCTTGGCAGAGCTTACGCATAAGCGCCGTCTTTCCGCGCTCGGCCCCGGCGGTCTTTCAAGAGACAGAGCGTCCTTTGAGGTGCGTGACGTTCACTATACACACTACGGAAGAATCTGTCCCGTTGAAACTCCCGAAGGTCCTAACATCGGTCTTATCTCGTATCTTGCGTCCTACGCAAAGATCAGCGAGTACGGCTTCCTTAAAGCACCTTATAGAATTGTTGACAAGAAGACCGGAAGAGTAACCGACGAGGTTCTTTATCTCACTGCAGACGAAGAGGATAACAACATCGTTGCTCAGGCAAACGAATGCCTTGACGAAAACGGTTACTTTGTAAATAAAA
>JAZORS010000096.1:0-6760 GCA_045656725.1 Eubacteriales bacterium
GTCGTAATCACAAGAAGCCAACAAGTATTCTTCACGGCAGACGGCATGATACGAATGAACGAAATAGACGTAGTCACCGTCGTGTATATATTTGAAAATCGGATGATTTTGCTTAACGGAAAGCTTATTCCAGCCTATATGCGGAATTTTATATTCGGGCGAAACGTAACCGAGAAGAGGTGCAACCTCACCGGGAATCAACGAAAGTCCCACATGAGTTCCGTACTCGTAGCTCACGTCAAAAAGCATCTGCATACCGAGGCAGATTCCGAGCATTTTCTTGCCGTTTTTCACCTCGTCAAGTATAAGCGTATCAAGCCCTGTCGATCCCAGCTTTTTTCTGGTATCTTCAAATGCGCCAACACCGGGAAGAATGATTTTGTCTGCCTTTTTTATAACCTCAGGGTCAGAGGTAAGAACAGAATCCGCTCCAACTGCATTTAAGGAAGAAGCAAGAGAAAAAAGATTGCCCACTCCGTAATCAATAACGGCTATCATCAGAGAACTCCTTTTGTTGAAGGAACTTCATGGGGAAACCTCGAATCAATCTCCGTTGCCATTGAAAGTGCTCTGCCAAGAGCCTTAAACGTGCCCTCGATTATATGGTGAGAGTTTGAGCCGGCAAACTGTCTTATGTGAAGCGTAATTTTCGATTCACGGACAAGCGCCTTCATAAACTCCTCACAAAGCTCCGTATCAAAATCCCCTACCTTGTAAGACGGAATTTTAAGTCCGTAAGCAAGATAATCTCTGCCAGAAATATCAGTAGCAACAAGGATAAGCGCCTCGTCCATGGGAAGAGTTATGCTTCCGTATCTTTTAATACCGATTTTTTCGCCGAGTGCCTCGTAAATAGCCTTTCCAAGACATATAGCAACATCCTCTACGGTGTGGTGGTAGTCAACCTCGACGTCACCCTTGCATTTGATATCAATATCATAACGGGCGTGCTTTGCAAAAAGAGTCAGCATATGGTCAAGAAAACCGCATCCTGTATCAATATTCGATTCGCCCTTTCCGTCAAGGGAAAGCTTTAAAGCAATATCGGTTTCCTTTGTTGTTCTTTTAATTTCAGATACTCTCATTGCATTTCTCCTTTAAAATATCCTTTATCACCAAGAGGAGCGTTTTCATTTCTTCATCGGTTCCGACGGTAATTCTGTTAAAATCAGAAATCCTCGGCTTTTTGAAATGGCGCACAAGGATTCCTCTGTCTTTCAGCTTAAGATAAAGCTCCTCACCCGCAATCTTATTGCTTTTTGCAAAAAGGAAATTAGCACGAGAATCCAAAACGAAAAAACCAAGCGACTCAAGCGCGTCCTTAGTCATTGCTCTTGTAGCCTCTATCTTTTTGCAGTTATCCATATAGTAAGCGTCATTTTCAAGAACGGCGCATCCTGCCGCCATGGTCATTCTGTTTACGTTATACGGATTCCTTGAATATTTGATTTTTTTAAGGTCGCCTATAACCGAAGAATCGGCTATACCGAAGCCAAGTCTTGCGCCCGCAAGAGAGCGGGATTTTGAAAAGGTTTGAGTGACAAGCAAATTGTCGTATTTCGGAATCAAGGATACAGCGCTTTCTGCACCGAAGTCAACGTATGCCTCGTCAATAATTACGATATTATCGGGGTTTGATTTCAGGATCTCTTCTATCTGCCAAAGAGGCATAAACGTTCCCGTTGGGGCATTGGGGTTGGCTATAACTATATTCGCCCCGACGCCAAGATAATCACGGTAATCGACGTTAAAATCAACATCAAGCGGTATCTCTTTATAAGGAATTCCGTAAAGATTTGCAAAAACGGAATAAAAGCCATAGCTTATATCTGGAAATACTATAGGCTTTTCCACATCGCAAAACGCCATAAAAGCAAAATCGAGAATCTCGTCCGAGCCATTGGTAAGAAGAACCATATCCTCCGATACGGAAAAACGCTGTGCTGTAAGCTTCACAAGGCGTTTTACTTCCGGATCGGAATAAAGATTAAGCTTTCCGCCCTCTGACATAACTGCAGCTGAAACTTCAGGGGAAGGCGGATAGGGCGACTCGTTGGTATTGAGCTTGATATACTTCTTGTCCACCGGTTGTTCACCCGGAACGTAAGCTTCAAGCTTTTTATATTTATCGCTGAGAAATTTACTCATTGTTCGTCCTCAAATCTTATAGTTACGCTCTTTGCGTGAGCATCAAGGCCCTCTTTGTTTGCAAAATAGGCAACCTTATCCTTAACGCTCTTTAGCGCATCTTCTGTATAATAGGAAAATTGAGTCTTTTTAACAAAATCGTCAACGCCAAGAGCCGATGAAAACTTTGCCGTTCCGCTTGTCGGAAGCGTGTGGTTCGGTCCTGCAAAATAATCGCCGAGCGCCTCAGGACAAAATCTTCCCATGAACACAGAGCCTGCATTCTTGATTTTATCAAGGTAATCAAATGGATTTTCAACGGAAAGCTCAAGATGCTCGGGCGCAAGCTCGTTAGCAATATCAATAACCAAGGACAAATCGTTCTCGGCAACAATGATTTTGCCGTTATTATCAATCGAAGCCCTTGCAATCTCTTCTCTATCAAGCTTTTTAAGCTGACACTCTATCTCATCTCTTACAGATTCGGCAAACGAGAAGCTATCTGTAACGAGAACGGCACTTGCCATTTTATCGTGCTCTGCCTGCGAAAGCATATCTGCCGCAACGAACTTGGGGTTTGATTTCGAATCAGCAACAACTAAAATTTCAGACGGGCCGGCTATCATGTCAATCGAAACCTTGCCGAAAACCTGTTTTTTTGCCTCAGCAACGTAGGCGTTTCCCGGGCCGACTATCTTATCAACCTTGGGTACAGTTTCTGTTCCGTAAGCCAAAGCGGCAATCGCCTGCGCTCCGCCAACCTTAAAAATTCTGTCTACACCTGCAATCTTTGCAGCGGCAAGAATAGCAGGATTAACACTACCGTTGCGAGAGGGCGGCGTTACCATAACTATTTCACGGCATCCTGCGATCTTTGCAGGAATTGAATCCATAAGAACTGTTGAGGGGTATGCCGCCGTTCCGCCTGGAACGTAAAGACCGACACGCTCGATGGGAATAATCTTCTGACCGGTTACAACACCGTTCTTTTCCTCGATGGTAAATCCTTCCCTCACCTGCTTTTCGTGGTATTTTCTTATGTTTTTTGCCGCTTCCCGGAGAATATCGAGAAATTCAACCTCTACCGAAGCAAAGGCTTCTTCGATTTCTTCCTCTTTAACCTCGAGGCTTAGAAGCTCAACCTTGTCAAAGCGCCGTGAGTAATCAAAAAGCGCCGCATCTCCGTTTTTTATTACGTTAGATATAATTTCCGAAACAACAGCATCAACGCCTGATGCAATATTTGTTCTCGAAAATATTTCTTCGTTTGAAACTTCGCCGTATTTGTAAATTTTAATCATTTTTTTCTACCTGATTTGCAATACTCGTAACGATTTTTTCAATTTCCTGCGTATTGAATTTATAGCTTGCCTTGTTTGCGATAAGTCTTGCGCTTATCGGGAAAATTTCCGTCTTAACCTCAAGGTCATTTTCTTTAAGCGTTGCTCCTGTTTCTACAATATCGACAATTACGTCCGAAAGATTAAGAATAGGCGCAAGCTCAACAGAGCCGTTGATTTTTATAATATCAATCTCTCTGCCAAGTGAGGCATAATATTTATTTGCAATGTTTACGAATTTTGTGGCAACCTTGAGAGTTTTCTGCTTATTATCGTAAAAATCACGCTTTGCGGCAACCGCCATTCTGCATTTTCCGATATTAAGGTCAAGAAGCTCGTAAACGTCAGGCGTGTTTTCAAGAAGTATATCCTTTCCGGCAACACCGATATCAGCTGCGCCGCGTTCTACGTAAATAGAAACGTCAGAGGGCTTAACCCAGAAAAAAGCAATACCGAGCTCCTCATTTTTGAAAATGAGCTTACGTGAATTTTCTTTTATCTCGGCACACTCGTATCCGGCCTTCTCAAACATAAGGTAAACCTTCTCGCCAAGCCGCCCCTTTGGAAGTGCAATATTCAACATTTTAGTTATTCCTTATCCAAATCTATCAGTGTTTTGTATCTGATCCCATCGGGTATTTCAGTCTGCGAAACAACCGACAAGCCTTGCTCTATATATTTATTTTTATTATTAATAATAGTTTCTGCCTTGGTTTTTGTGCTGTAAATCAGCAAAATATCAACATCGAACTCTTCTGTATCCTGCTCGATTTCTTCGAGAAGATCGAGGTAAATAGCAAAGCCGATAGCATCGCATCTCTTTCCCATTCTCTTTGCCAAAGCTCCGTATTCTCCGCCTGAAAGAACGCCCTCTGAAATACCTTTGAGGAATCCCTTGAAAACTATTCCGTTATAGTATTTCATATCGTTTACGACAGAAAAATCAATCCTGATTTTCTCACTTACGTCCGAGTCAAGAAGAAGATTTAATACACTGCTAAACTTCAAAAAATATTCTTTCGTTACGTCAGAAGAGCAAAGAATTTCGAGCTTTTTTAAAACCTCTTTAGGATTTCCGGAAAGCTCAATAAGCGAAAGAATCTTCTCTTTTGTCGTTTGTGATACGGAATATCTATCGCAGAGCAATGCGGTTTCGTGCTTATTCTTCTCCGATATAAGCTTCATAAGCTCTTTTCCGAAGGACTTATCCTCTGATGCTTCCTGTAAAAAGGACGAGAGAATTCCCATATCGGAAATATCGAGAATATAGTCTTTTGAAATGCTTTCAAGAGATTTCGCCGCAAGATATACAGCTTCGTATATATCGGATACGTCTATATCTCCGATAGCTTCAAGACCTGCCTGCATAAATTCCTTGAACTGATGCGTAGCGCCGGAAACACGGTAAACGTTCTCGTTATAGAAAACCTTTTCTTTACATCCCGGCTGATAGGTTGAGTTCTTAATTATTGAAAGAGTTACGTCCGGCTTTAAAGCAAGGAGTCTGCCGTTAGTGTCGTTAAAGGTAATAACGTTATCACCGACAAGAAAATCCTTGTTTTTAACGTAGAGGTCGTACTCCTCAAATTTATTCATTTTATAAGGTAAATAACCGTATTTTGTGTATAATGAGCGCAGAGTAAATATTGCCCTTTCGTCATTTTTTAAAATCAAATCACCTATCACGGTATCCACCTCCTTTAAAATTCAGATTTTATATTTCTGCTATAACTTCAACTTCCACAAGAACACCCTTGGGAAGATCCTTTACAGCAACACAGCTGCGTGCGGGTTTTTCTGTAAAATATTTTGCATAAACCTCGTTGAATTTAGCAAAATCAGCAATTTCGGCAAGAAAGCAAGTGGTTTTGATTGCCTTTTCGAAAGAAGTGCCTGCCGCAGAAAGCACAGCGCCGAGGTTCTTCATAACCTGCTCTGCTTGCGAGGTAATGTCATTTGCTTCTACATTTCCGGTCTCGGGATTAATCGGAATCTGACCGGAAGTGAATACAAAATTACCAACCTTGATTGCCTGTGAGTAAGGTCCTATTGCGGCGGGTGCATTATTTGTAGAAATTTTCTCTAACATTGTGTTTTCTCCTTATACTAATTTAAAGCCTGCGGCTTTAAGAGCGTTTTTAATCTCTTCGATATGTCCGAAGTTACGTGTTTCAAGCACTATTCTGAGGTAACAACCGTTAACGTCAGAGCCTTCGTTGGCTCTTTCGTGGTGAACGGAGGTAACGTTTCCTCCAAGATCTGCGATTATTCTCGAAACCTCTTTAAGCTGTCCGGGTTTATCAACAAGCTCTATCATAAGCTGACAGCTTCTACCGGACATAAGAAGTCCTCTTTTTATAACTCTTGATAGAATTGTAACGTCAATATTTCCTCCTGAAAGTAAGCATACTGTTTTTTTGCCTTCAAGATCAAGCTTATCAAACATAGCCGCCGCTACCGCAACCGCACCTGCGCCCTCTGTTACAAGCTTATGCTTTTCCATAAGAGCCAAAATAGCCGCTGAAATCTCGTCGTCTGTTACAGTAACTATCTTATCAACGTATTTGGAACATATTTCGTATGTAAGATCTCCCGGGCGCTTTACTGCAATTCCGTCTGCAATAGTTGAAACTGCGGTGAGCTCCTCTATTTTTTCCGACTCAATGGATTTTACCATCGAGGGTGCGCCTGCCGCCTGAACGCCGTAAACCTTGACGTTAGGATTGATAGATTTGATTGTGAATGCTATTCCCGATATAAGACCGCCGCCGCCGACAGGAACAATAATTGCGTCAAGATCGGGAAGCTGCTCCTCAATTTCAAGAGCGATAGTTCCCTGTCCTGCTATAACGTCCTCGTCATTGAACGGATGAATAAAGGTATAACCTTTTTCGTCACGGAATGAAACGGCTTTTTTATAAGCATCGTCATAAACGCCCTCTACAAGACACACGTCAGCACCGTAGCTTTTTGTGGCTTCAATTTTGGAAATAGGCGCTCCGTCCGGAAGACAGATAACGGCTTTAATGTTATTTTTCTTCGCCGCAAGCGCTACGCCCTGAGCATGATTTCCTGCCGAGCAAGCAACGACACCCCTTGCTTTTTCCTCTTTGGAAAGACGGGACATTTTATAATAAGAGCCCCTTACCTTAAACGAACCCGTTACTTGCAGATTTTCCGTTTTAAGATATAAATCCAATCCCTCTTTTAATTTCGGCGCATAGATAACGTCCGTTTTTCTGACTACCTCTTTAAGAACGTTATTCGCGCGGTAAACATTATCCAGTGTTAGC
>JAZORS010000097.1:0-2896 GCA_045656725.1 Eubacteriales bacterium
TTGTCTTCCTAAGACCGCTTGGCCTCCGACTTAAGCGACAAAATCGACGGCATTCTTATCCTTATTAACACACTTGGAGGTGACGTAGAGGCAGGACTTGCAATTTCGGAGCTTATTGCGAGTCTTTCGAAGCCAACGGCTTCAATAGTTCTTGGCGGCGGCCATTCAATAGGCGTGCCTCTGGCGGTAAGCGCAAGAAAATCTTTTATCGTGCCAAGCGCTACAATGACAATTCATCCCGTGAGGACAAGCGGCGTAGTTCTTGGCGTGCCGCAGGCCTTTGATTACCTTGAAAAAATGCAGAACCGAATAATAAATTTCGTTACCTCACATTCCTCCATTGACGAAACCGTTTTCAGAGAAATGATGAACAGAACTGATGTTCTTGTCAACGACATAGGCTCAATACTCAATGGCTATGAAGCGTGCAAATGCGGTCTTATTGATGAGGTTGGAGGGATTAAGGAAGCCATTGCATATTTGAGTGGATGCTCCAAAAACAAATAAGTCCTCTTTTTTTGCCTTTTTTCAAAAATACTATTGCAATAATTCCCCTTTTACAATATAATAAAATAAAAAACTCAATCGGATGTTAAGTTCAACGTACTTTTTAACGAACCGAACAAAACTACTGCAAAATTCCGAATTGCAAAAGTTTTTTCGAGCCGAGATTAAAGGAGGAATTCTTAAATGCAATACGACCTGATTCTGAACGGTGTGCACATAGGTGAGCACAGCTTTGATAAGGAAAATATCATCAGTGAAATAAAGAGCCGCTGTGTCGATACCGGCTTCAATTTAGCCTGCCTGCGCCCACAAAGATGTCCATCGGAAATCGAGCAGGAATATTTTGTAAAATGGGCGGAATATCTTGCAAGTAACAAGATTTATTTTATGTTTCTCTACGCAACGCAGTTTCCCCCAAAGGGCAAGGAGAGCTGGTTAACCGCAGAAACCGTTGAGAAAATGAAAGAAGTAGCCGGAGAATACTACCTTGGCGAGCTTCTCGGCGAACCCGGTAGCCAGTATGCCTGCAAGCTTGCGAACTACTACGCCGGTCCGATAGCGCCTCTTAATGCGCCGGATGGTGCCGGTCTTGATTTTACGCGTTATGCCAGCCATAGGAATTACCGCCTTCGTGGATATGACGATATGAAATCTGCGGCTTCGGGCTATATTTCAATTCTTTCGAATTTTGTCACGGCAAGCAAAAAGCTCGGAACTCCAAAAGCCTTTTGCGTTGAAGCATCTGCACTCGCAAGACTTAACGCTCTATCGGGTATAGATATTCCGATACTTGAGCTCTGCCCCGGCAATCCCGATGTTTTGATACCCTTTCACCGAGGAACGGCGCGCGCCTTTAACTCGGAAAAATGGGGTACATATATTGCGCACGAGTGGTACGGAGGCTTGCGCCACAACGACACGCTTAAAATGAAGCGAGTTGAGCTTGCCTACAAATACGCTTACCTTTCGGGCTCTATGATGTTTATGCTCGAAAGCGGAGAAAGCGGCGTAAATAGCTACGGTGAGAGATTCGACGAAAACAGCGCAGTTTGCGCAAATTACAGTCGTGTTCTTGCGGATTTCAAGAGCTTCTTAAAAAATGACAAGCGCCCGTCCGGCGGTCCAAAGACAAAGGTTGCCTTCGTTTCAGGTCTTTACGATGCCTTTGCGGGAAAATGGGGCAGAAGCTGCCTTTACAATCAGTTCTTTAAGGAAGAATGGGGCTATGGAGATGCCGAAAATTCCTGGCGCCTGCTCTTCGAGCTTAACGAAAAGCGTAGCTGGAGCGAACCCGAAAACTACGGTGACTACGACACCTCGTCATCGCCGGCTTACGGACAGTTTGACGTAGTTCCGATTGAAGCCGACCTCGAATTCCTTTCCGGATACGATTATCTCATTTTCCTTGGCTGGAACAGTATGACCGAGGAAAATATGAAAAAGCTCACAGAATACGTGCGTCGTGGCGGCCACCTCGTTATGAGCGCAGCTCACCTGAACACACAAGTCAAACGTGACGGTGAATATACACCCGTCTGCGACGAGCTCATAGAGGAGCTTTTCGGCTGCCGCCATTTAGGTGAATATCAAAGACGTGCGAGCGGTGTGAAATTCAAGCACGACTCGCTTGATTCGAACTTGAAATACCCGAGATATAAAAACGGCGGATGCGACCCGATGTTTACTGCGGGCTATGCGGATTATCTTCGTTTTTTGGTTACCGACGGAAAAACCGTTGCTTACCTTGCCGACGCATTTGCGGAAAGACCGTACGACACTCCCGCTGTTATTGAAAACAAGGTCGGTGACGGTGTAGCAACGCTCTTTACGAGCACGAATTATCCCGGCGCTCCCGCTGTCTATTACACATACCGCTCTATAGTCCGTGAGATAATCTCGGCAAGCCATAGAGAGTGTGATATAAAGCTTATCGGAAGCGACAGAGTCCGTTACGCAGTATACGAGGGCAACAAGGTTTATCTTCTCAATACCGATTACGATATGCCGATAAAGGTTAAGCTTATTCACGGTGAGAGTGAAACTGAAATGGAGCTCAGTCCCCTCGAATTAAAATCAATACAGCTTTAAAAACGCTGTGTTTTCAAAGAAAAGAGCGACGAACAAGCTTAACTTGTTAATATTCGTTTTTGACTTTTTGAATAAAAAAAGCCCCGAGAGCCAATTGCTTTCGGGGAATTTTTTATTGTATTTTATAAGTCTAAATCACTGCTTAAGTCTAAATATTAATAAGATAAAGCCGCCATTCAAACGGGCGGCTTTTAATATTAAAGCTAAAAAAGTATCTAAATACTGTTGCAGTTCTGAAAAAAGCATCAAAAAAAGCCTCGCTTTTGCGAGACTCCGGTATATAAAAAGGCTTACGCCTTGC
>JAZORS010000098.1:0-9848 GCA_045656725.1 Eubacteriales bacterium
AGACCGCTTGGCCTCCGACTTACCCCCTGGGCCGCGCGATAGTTGCGCGCGCAGAAAAGGAAAATCTATCCCTTACCGAATCGGAATCCTTCAAAATAACAGTCGGGCGCGGCATCGTTGCTACCGTTCGGGGAAAAGAGATACTGTGCGGCAACGAAAAGCACCTCGAAGAAAACGGTGTTATATTAAATGAAGAAGCTCATTCCCGCCTCGACGCCTTGCATAAAGAGGGCAAAGCCCTGCTTATCGTTGCAAAGGACAAAGCTCCACTTGGCATTATAGGCCTTTCCGACACGCTCCGCCCCGAAGCTTACGAGGTTATAAAGCGCCTTTCCGATATGAAGCTCGATACAGTGCTTCTGACGGGCGACAACCGAAACGCCGCTGATTATTTTGCGAAAAAGCTCGGAATAAAAGAGGTAAAAGCGGAGCTTTTGCCCGAAGAAAAGCTTGACTACATAAAAGGAAAAGAAAGCCAAAAATCTTACGTTTGCATGATAGGCGACGGCATTAACGATGCTCCCTCGCTCAAAACGGCAAGCGTCGGAGTTGCAATGGGCGGAATAGGAAGCGATATAGCTGTTGAATCGGCGGATATTGCGCTGATAAGCGACGACGTTTCAAAAATCTCCTATCTCAAACGTCTGGCGTCTGCCACTCGAAAAACGATAAAATTCGGTATCACCCTCTCAATGCTCATCAACTTCCTAGCCGTTACCCTCTCGGTTCTCGGACTTCTCGGACCGACTCTCGGCGCGCTGGTTCACAATGCCGGCTCGTGTCTTGTTGTTCTGATTGCCGCTTTGCTCTACGACAGAAAATTTAAGTAAAAAAATTTGAAAATCCTGTTGAAATTTTCGGTAACATATGTTAATATAATAGGGTATGCGAAAATTTGGGGTTGACTCTTGGCGTTATGCTCCCATCCCGAATTTCAAAAAAAATCAAAAAGGGAAATTTGACAATGGAACAAATTTTAAATCTATTCAGTTCCTTGCTTGATTTCGGCAAGGACGGAAACTGGAAAATGCTGGTAATGTGGGTTATAGGCGGAGTCCTTATCTACCTTGCCATCAAAAAGGAAATGGAGCCGACCTTGCTCTTGCCAATCGGTTTCGGCGCGATTCTTATGAACTTCCCCGGAGTCGTAAAGGTCGTTTGTGCTCTGAACCCCAAGCACGTGCTCTCAACCTCGTTCCTCTTTGCGGAGGATTACGCAGGCAAGGTGTGCGCGGAATGCGGACACGGCGCTTTCGAGGTCGTTTATTCGGGTATAGCAGAGCCGCTTGAAACGCTTTACCACGCAGGTATCGCAAGCGAGCTTTTCCCGCTTCTTCTCTTTATCGGTATCGGCGCAATGATTGACTTCGGACCGCTTCTTAACAACCCGAAGCTTATGCTCTTCGGTGCAGCTGCGCAGTTCGGTATATTCTTCACTCTTTGCATGGCGTCAATGTTCTTCCCCGAAGCAAAGGACTATGCTTCCATTGCTATAATCGGTGCGGCAGACGGACCTACCTCTATCGTCGTTGCAAACCAGCTCGGCTCGTCCTACGTTGGCGCGATAACGGTTGCGGCTTACTCCTATATGGCTCTTGTTCCGATAATTCAGCCCCCCGTAATCAAGCTTCTTACGACGAAGAAGGAAAGACGCATCCGTATGTCGTATAAGCAGACTGACGTTTCCAAAACTACAAAGATCCTTTTCCCGATAATTATTTCCATTATAGCTTGTATATTCGCGCCCGGTGCAGGCTCTCTTATCGGCTTCCTTATGTTCGGTAACCTTATCCGCGAGTGCGGCGTTCTTGATTCGCTTTCCGAAACGGCTCAGAAGGTTCTTGCAAACCTTATCACCATCTTCCTCGGAATCACAATCGCTTTCAATATGTCCGCAAGCCAGTTCCTGAATCCCGCAACCCTTCTTATCATGGGACTCGGACTTATCGCGTTTATAGTTGATACCGCAGGCGGCGTTCTTTTCGCAAAGCTTTATAACGTTTTTGCAAAAATATTCCACTTCGAGCCCATCAACCCCATGATAGGCGCGGCAGGAATTTCCGCTTTCCCGATGTCGGGAAGAATCGTACATAAGATGGCTCTTGAAGAAGATAACCAGAACTTCCTTCTTATGCACTCAATCGGCGTTAACGTATCCGGTCAGATAGCTTCCGTTATCGCGGGCGCACTGATTCTCGGATTCTTTGGTTAATGGAGGTACATAAAATGGGTAACATAGATTTTGATTTTGGCAGATGCATCGACAATCTTCAATATATGGGTGTCGGTCTTATCGGCATATTTATGATAATCGGCATCATTATCGCTTCAACTTACGCAATAGGTAAGTTAACCGCAAAATTCTCAAAGAAAAAACAATAAACGGTAAAAAGATTCGGCTCTTTTTACAAAAAGCTCGGACGGGCGTTCGCTTTAATGTGCCCCGATCCGTGCTTTTTGTTTTTAAGAGTGTTTCCGTCTCCAATCTAAAATACAACACGGGGCAGCAGCGAACAACTCCAAAAAGCCCCGACAAATCCCGCAAAACGCAAAAAGCAGCGATTGCTCCTTGGCTAATGCCGAGCAATCGCTGCCATTATTTTTAGTAATTATTTTTACTCAACGATATTCGTAACAGTGCCGGTCGCGGGATTGAAAATATCAACACGGGTGCTGTCTTTATATTCAATAACGAAGCATCCTGCGTACTGTGAATACGTTTCACCGTGAACTGAAACAGGGCTGATATACGTATCACCCTCATAAGTAAGATCCGCCGAAACCTGATGCGCCTCCGTCATAAAGAGCGTCATTATTCTATCGTCCTGAGCACTATAAAACGTTGAGCTCTGATAACCGGCAAGATAAATGTCAGGGCAGTAGAAGAGAATAATTTCAGCCGCTATGTAGGATTCAACGTCTATAATGCCAAGTTCGTTGAGCATTGCCTGCTTTTCGGGATTAAGAGCAGTCGGCCAGCCGGGGTGTCCTTTGTAGTAAATCTGATGCGTATCGCCGTATTCAGCGGAAAGATATTTGAGGTAAGCTTCAAGATCACCCTCGCCTGAGGTACTTGTTCCAAGAACCATAAGGATATCTTTATCGCCTGCTGCATTGAAAACCTGGTCGTTAAACTTGTAAAGGTTTTTGAGCATCAATGAATCTACTGTGGAAAGCTTTGCGAGCATAGTTCCAAGCGAAGGATATATAACGTTAGTAGCTTCCAGATTTGCGTTCTTACCGGAATTGTTTGTTCCTTCAAGAAGATCGCGGATATAAACACTGTTGGCGTTATCTGTAAGCAAGGACTTACGCGCACACCACCAATCAACGTTATCTTCGAGAGTTGCAATTACAAACGCGTAGTTTTCGAGAATCTGGAATCCGGTGGGATTGCCCATGAATACGTTGTTAAGGTAAGTCGTGCTTCCGTTGCTTGCTGCCGTCTTCATTGCCATCCATTCAGCCGCCATCTTATTGTAAACCTCATCAGCGCTCTCGCCGTAAGCAGCGTTCGGATATGTCATTTTCTTGAAGCAAGCAACCGTGCTCGTTCCGTCAGAAACCATAGTAGCGTGATAATTGGTAATACCCTGAGCTACAAAGAATTTTAAGATAAGCTCGGGATAGTTATCTACGCAGTAGAAATTAAACTTGGTTTCCGGATTGATTTCGTAAAGTTCTCTGATATATTCAGCCATTATGACGTTATTGGCGTGGAAATCACCGGTAGGATTTTCCTGTGAAGGAAGCCAATAGGTGTTGCTCGGAAGCATATCCCAGTCATAAGAATTTACACGTTCAAGCGCAATTATCGTAGGAGCGTTTGCCATCGTTGGAAGATTTGCCGCCTTATAGTTATCGTAAGTATCACCGTCTTTGCTCAAAGAGTGAAGGGTGAAATAGAGAACAGGCATAGAACCGTTCATAGAAACGATATTGTATTCGTCAGAATATACGGGAATATTCTTTTCGCTTATCACAACGGGATTGCCGTCTTTATCATCAGCTGTAAAGCGAGCGGTAACGCGTCCGTAGCAAACTTCCTGTACAATAGACGAATCTGCCGTTCCCAAGCTGCGCGTAGCAAGAAGTCTATCTTTGTAGTAAAGACTGAGCTTTACGTTGGAATAGTTTTCAAAATCAAATCCGTTAAATCTGTAATCTACGGTGATTATCGGCTTTTCACTATTTTGATATGCATCAAAGCTGAACATTTCGAATTTATTTACATGCTGAGCCATAACGTCAGTTACCACGCCGTTAATTACCCAATAACCGTCTTCATTGATTTCAACAGTGGGAGTTTTTCCGTCCGTACCAACGGCATTCATTTCAGTTACAACACCATTGATTACCCAATAACCGTCCTCGTTGATTTCAACAGTGGGAGTTTTTCCGTCCGTACCTGTTGCCTTCAACTCGGTAACAACACCGTTGATTACCCAATAGCCATTCTCGTTGATCGATATAGTGGGAGTCACACCGTTACTGCCTGCCGCCTTAACCTCGGTAACAACACCGTTGATTACCCAATAGCCGTCTTCGTTAATCGAAATGGTAGGATTTGTTCCGTCATCGCCTTCGGCTTTCACGTTGGTTACCACGCCGTTAATCACCCAATAACCGTCATCGTTAATTTGAATCGACGGAGTATCGGAGCAAGAACAAAGCGCAAAAATCAACGCAACAATACAGAACAATACTGCAAGTGTCAGTCTTAAAGTTCTTTTCATCTTGAACTCTCCTTATTTATTTTGTTTTTGTACGCATGCATCCGCGTACCTTTGTATTCTACCACTTTTTCGTCAATATGTCAAGTTTATCGACAAAAAAGTCCGAATGGACGTTAACTTAAACGCAGCCGTATCCGAGATTTTAATTTTTGCGGTATATACAACACTCTCCGCTTTAAAACACGACATGAATATTGTGGCGGCTGACGTTTGCGCGATATGCCGTTCCCTCAACCGCAAAAAGAATATTTGTGCACAATTCCGTGTTTTTCAGTTAGCGCTCGCTAACTGTTTTGTTAAATTTGCCGAATTTCAAAAAAGAAGGTTAAATTTCTTGACATTTACCCGAAAGTGCAGTATAATATTCCCGGTTAGCATGTGCTAACCGCGTTGATTTTTATGATTTCGCACCGAAGGGAAGCTTGCGATGAATCTCAGAGAAGCAGAAGCAGGAAAAGAATATATCATAAGCAAAATAGAAACCGACGACGAGGAACTAAACGCATTTCTCTTTTCGCTTGGATGCTACAGCGGCGAAGCAATCGCAGTAGTGCGCCATCTGAAAGGAAGCTCTATCGTATCCATCAAGGACGGAAGATATAATATTGACAAACGGCTTGCAGAGGCAATCATAATCTAATAATTTGAGCTTTCTGTAAGCTGACTATTTTTACACTCGCAGTTAGCATGCGCTAACCGAGAAATTTGCTACCGAAAAGACTAAAACGAGGAGAAACTTTTATGAGAATTGCCTTGACGGGTAATCCTAATTCCGGCAAGACCACAATGTATAACGCCCTGACCGGCAGCAGCGAAAAGGTCGGAAACTGGGCAGGGGTTACCGTTGACAAGAAGGAGCACCCCATTAAAAAGGCGTATGCCGGAGGCAAGCACCTGATTGCCGTTGACCTTCCCGGCGCATACTCGATGTCGCCGTTTACGGGCGAGGAGAGCATTACGAGCGACTACATAAAAAACGAAAAGCCCGATGTTATCATCAACATCGTGGACGCCACCAATCTCGGCCGCAGTCTTTTCTTCACAACCCAGCTTTTAGAGCTCGGCATTCCCGTGGTCGTTGCGCTCAATAAAACTGATATCAATACGAAAAAGGACACTAAAATAGACATAGACGCCCTCTCGAAACGCCTCGGATGCCCCGTAATCAGCACCGTTTCGATTGCTTCGGACGGTTTAAAAGCAGTAATTTCGGCGGCTGTTGACAGTGCGGGAAACCCGCAGACAGCCCCATATTACAAGGGCGACATCAACCTTTCCGATAAAGCGGCTGCCACTGCGGCAGACAGAGCGCGCTTCGCTTTCGTTAATAAAATAGTTAAAGAGGTAGAAACCCGTAAGGTTCTCACAAAGGACAGAACCGTTGGTGATAAGATTGACGAGGTTCTCACAAACAGCTGGCTCGGCATTCCAATCTTCGCCATTGTTATGTGGGCTGTTTTCTGGATATCGCAGGCAGGCCCCGGTGTTTGGCTTGCGGAAGGTGTCGATATTGGCAAAACTCACCTCTGGGGGCTTGTTGATTGCATCGGCTGGTTCAAGGAAATCGTTGCAGGCTGGCTCAGCGAGGCACACGTGATAATTCAAGCTATTATACTTGAAGGCATTATCGAGGGTGTTTCTGCCGTCGTCGGCTTTTTGCCGCTTGTTATGGTTATGTATTTCCTCATTTCTCTGCTTGAGGACTGCGGTTATATGGCTCGTGCCACCATAGTTCTTGACCCCATATTCAAAAAAGTCGGTCTTTCCGGTAAATCCGTTATTCCTTTTATTATCGGCACGGGTTGCGCCATTCCCGGTGTTATGGCATGCCGCACTATCCGTAACGAGCGTGAACGCCGCGCTACCGCTATGATAGCGCCCTTTATGCCCTGCGGTGCGAAGCTGCCCGTTATTGCTCTTTTTGCCGGAGTGTTCTTTGACGGCTCGGAATGGGTTGGAACGCTTATGTATTTCCTCGGCATCGTTATCATTCTTCTTTCCGCGCTCCTTATCAACGCAATAACAGGTTACAAAGCTAAAAAATCTTTTTTCATAATCGAAATTCCCGAATATAAAATCCCTTCCCTGAAATTAGCATTCAAGTCTATGTGTCAGAGGGGCTGGTCTTACATAGTAAAAGCGGGAACTGTAATTCTTGCGTGTAACTTTGCCATCTATCTTATGCAGACTTACACGTGGAGCTTCAAAATTGCAAGCGATGCGCAAAATTCTATTCTGGCAAGCATCGCAGCTCCTATTTCATATCTTATAGCGCCCATAGTCGGCGTGGCTCTTTGGCAGCTTGCGGCTGCGGCTGTTACGGGATTTATCGCAAAGGAGTGCGTCGTTTCTACCCTTGCAACCGTATTTATGTTCGACCACCTGATAGACGATGAGCTTGGAATGATAGGCAACGTCGGAGCTTCTAATATTGGCGGCATTTCCGTTGTCGCCGGCCTTGCATTCCTTATGTTTAACCTCTTTACTCCCCCTTGCTTTGCGGCTATCGGCGCAATGAACTCCGAGATTAAGAGCAAGAAGTGGCTCTTTGCAGGTATCGGCCTTCAATTCTCGGTCGGATATACGGTAGCTTTTCTCGTGTTCTTCTTCGGCACACTCTTAACAGGGGGAAGCTTCGGTGCGGCGTGGATGCCTATACTCGGCTGGGCAATAGTTCTTGCTATCACCGTTACGTTTACCGTTCTCATAATCAGAAGCAAAAAGACGGAGGCAGAGCGCACGGAATACGCGCTTGTTTCATAAACTATGGGAGCAACGGATTTTATTGCAATCGCCGCTATTGTGCTTACGGTCGGAGGAGCGCTGTTTTACATTGTGCGCTCCAAAAAGCGCGGTGACAAATGCATCGGTTGCCCGTATTCAAGAGAATGCTGCGGCAAATGCGGCGAAGCGAAAACACAAAAGGAAGAAAAATAAAAGTTGAAACGGTGCCCCGATTTTTCGGGGCTATCGCCTTATTTCGAGAAGGAAGATAAAAATATTATGATAGTTGACGTAAGTAAGAAAATTTTGATTGTCGGTCTTGGACTTTTGGGCGGAAGCTACGCAAGAGTATTGAAGCGCTTTGGCTTTCATATAAGCGCCATCACCTTGGACCAAAGCTCTATCGACTATGCAATCAAGGAAGGCATCATAGACGAGGGCTCATCAGAGCTTGACAAAAGAATAATAGGAGATGCGGACCTCGTTATTTTCGCGCTCTATCCTCACGTATTCGTGGAATGGATAGAAAAGAATCAGGCGCTCCTTAAAAGCGGAGCTCTTATCACCGACGTAACCGGTGTTAAAAGGAGCATCGTATATCAGATACAGGATATTCTGCGCCCTGACGTAGAATTTATCGCGGCTCACCCCATGGCAGGCCGCGAGGTTTCGGGCGTTGAGAACAGCACGGATAAAATGTTTATCGGCGCTAACTACATCGTAACCCCCACGGATAAAAACACTCCCGAAGCAATAGAAACCTGCATTGAGCTCGGCAAGCTTCTCGGCTTCTCTAACGTTAGCATACTCACCCCCGAAGAGCATGACGAGATGATTGGATTTCTCTCCCAGCTGACTCACTGCATCGCAATCACGCTTATGACTTGCAACGACAAGGAAAATATGGAGAAATTCACGGGTGACTCCTTCCGCGATCTCACCCGAATTGCGAGAATAAACGACCTTATGTGGAGCGAGCTTTTCGTTGCGAACAAGGACGTTCTTATCAATCAGATGGATTTATTTTTAAATAAATTCAACGAGCTGAAAGCTATGCTTGAAAAAGACGATATTGACGGTATGAGAAAAATGATGCGTCATTCAACGGAGCGCAGGGCGCTTTTCGATAAGAAATAGAATTAATACGGATAGTCTTTATACAAAGAGCCGGTGCCGCAAAGTCAGCGCACCGGCTCTTTAAGCTTTCTCAAACCCCGATATGTGCGTTTTAAATTTTTTATTTTCTATTTATGTAAACTTTTATTAGCATAATTTTTTCTTTTGAATTTTACGTTGTTCCTAAAATTTAACACGCTCCCCCGTCGTTTATGCGGATTTTACGAAAAGCTGGCGTCTTTCGTGGCGACTTTGCACGTTTTAGATGTGAAAACACACAGGGGGGTGCCCCGTTTTTTTGCGGAAATTGTTGACAATTTAAAATCTTTGTGCTATAAATAGTGTATACGCGGGATACGTCCGCATATATTTTTTGCCAAAGCAAGCGAAAAAAGTCGAAAAACATTTGTTTTACTCGATAGGCCCCGCCCTTTTGGCGCAAAACCTTGAAAGGAGAATTAAAAATGATCAAAAGAAGAAAACTCGCTATCGTTACCTTCGTTCTCTTGGCAGTTATGCTCGTGAGCGTTGGTTTCGCGGCAATTACCGGCGACCTTACTCTTACCTTGAACGCAAGCAGCGTTCCCCAGCACTTCAACGTTAAGTTCACGAATGCCACCGCTACTAAGATTGTAGACTCTCAGAACGACGGTGCGGCAGTTATTGTATCCGTTGAAAACGTCAAGCTCGCAAGCGAGGGCGATTCCACCAAACTCGGTCCGCAGATCACAGGCAAAGATGAAACAGCAGGTATTGCAAGCATAACCTTGAACGTGGAAAACCTTGCTGTTACCACTGACTACGTTACCGTTGACTTCACAGTTAAGAACTTCAACAACGTTGATATGCAAGTTGGCGTTAACACTCCTGCAATGAGCACATTCACGGCAGACTACGGATTTGTTGTCAGCGAAAACCTTGTTAAGACCATCGTGATCGAAGCAGGGGCAACCGCAACCTTCCGTGTTACCGTAAAACTCGCAAGCAGTGCTCACGCTACACAAAACGCTGAGAAGATCGTATTCGAGTTTGACGGAACTTCCGACATTCCTACCACCTAATAGGCGTCAGTAGGAAAAATCACTTTTAGGTAAAGGAGGACGGCTTATGACCGACGTAAAAAAGCTTCGCATCATAACGGCAATATTGCTCGCCGTCCTTCTTTTCGCCTTATTTTTCCCGGGCGAATTCCTTGGCGCTGCCATTTCGGCAATGCTGCTTTTGCCCCTTGGGATAATAACGCCCCTTGTGTTAAAAAAGCGCAGCGTTTTA
>JAZORS010000099.1:0-5934 GCA_045656725.1 Eubacteriales bacterium
CACAGCACCCCCTACCTTGACTCTGTAAATCTTTGGTAAAGAGCTTGATGGATGCGTGAGTCGGTTTTTTAATTCTCCGTCATCTGTAAGAAGAAGCATACCTTCTGATATAAGGTCAAGGCGACCGACAGGGTAGATTCTTCTTTCAACTCCCTCGATTAAGTCCGTGACGCATTTTCTTCCTCTGTCATCGTGAGTGCTGGAAAGATATCCGCGCGGCTTGTTCATCATTATGTAGGTGAATTCGTGCCTTTCGTATTTTACGCGCCGCCCCTTGTAAGACACAACGTCCTTTGCTGTGTCAATTTTTGAGCCGATCTCGGCAACGTGTCCGTTTACAGTTACGTTACCGAGCTCAATCTCTTTTTCCGCGGCTCTTCTGGACATAAGTCCCGAGTCCGCCATGAATTTCTGTAATCTTATAATAGCCATGTTATGCCTTGTCCAAGAAAGGAATAAAATCCTTCTTTTCTCTTTCTTTAATTGTTTCGTCAAGGGTGAGGGGCAGAATTCCCACAGTCACACCGTCACGTATAAATTCAATTTCACCCACAACCTCGCCCTCTGACATTGGCGCAATAAGGTATTTAGGGAGCTTGACGTTCACAGTAAAGGGTGAGCCGTCTTTTTTTGTTATGATATAAAGTGCTTCTTTGTTGCTAACGGTGACAGATTCTTTATCACCGCATATTACCGGCAGGGTATATTTATACTGTCCCGAATCTGAAAGTGTTTCTTTTTTTATCATAGAATATCCGTAGTCAAGCATTGTTTTATGGTCGCGCCAATCGTCAGGTGCGTTAATCGTAACCGCTATAAGACGTAATCCATCGCGCTCTGCTGCGCTGACAAGAGAACGGCCGCTTTTTTTAGTGTAGCCGGTTTTAACACCGATGCAACCGGCAAATGATTTCAGAAGTTTATTATGGTTTACAACAGTTTTTATGCCGTTTGAGGTTTCGATTTGCCATTTATAAGTAGAAGAAATTTCGGCAAATCGCTCATTGCTGAGTGCATTTGCGGCAATGACTGCAAGATCCTTTGCGCTCGTATAGTGACCTTCGGCATCAAGGCCGTGGGGATTCATAAATTGGGTATTCGTAAGCCCGAGGGATTTTGCGCGCTCATTCATAAGAGCGCTGAAATTTTCGATACTGCCAGAAATTTCTATTGCGAGAGCTGTTGCAGCATCGTTTGCGCTTTGCAAAAGGCAGGCATAAATGAGGTCCTCTGCGGAAATAAGCTCACCGGCTTTAAGATAAAGGGAAGATCCCTCAACTCCCACCGAGTCCTCGGTGATTTCTATTATTTTGTCCGCCGCGAGATTTTCTATGGCTAAAAGCGCCGTCATAATTTTAGTCGTACTCGCCATAGGTAAACGGGCATCTGCATTTTTTAAATAAAGAAACTCGTTCGTTTCTGGCTCGTAGAGCGCGGCGGCTTTTGCGCTTGTTTTTGGCTTCGCGTAAATATATACGGTGAAAAGTGAAAAAAGGAGCGCGGCTAAAATTAAAATGCCGAGTAGTTTTCGTTTATTATCATACATAATTCTTCCTCCAAGTTAATTTTTCTCGGGGAAGAGCTTAAATATTCGTTGAAATTTATGACAGTATTTTTTTAATTTTCTCGATTATTTCGGGAGAGCGTTCAAAAAGAGCCGAGAACCTTGAAATATCGCTATCCTTTTTTTCGGCAAGTGTGATGAGATCGATTTTAGAGTTCTTATCAACCGTTAAAAAGGCAACCGGCGTAACGGAAACGCCCGTCGTGCCGCCACCGCCGAAATTCTGCGAATTCTGATTTCTTTTTGAGTTGTAGTCTATTCCGCCCGAGGCAATTCCTATTGAAATTTTTGAAATGGGAATAAGAGTGACTCCGCTTGGCGTGTAAATTGCGTTTCCGATGCTCATATCGGAGTCGGTTATGTTTTTTACTCCGTCAAGCGAGGATTTAATCATTTCGCTCATATTGTTTTCAAAAGTCATAGCGTTCCATCCTATACCGTTTTGTTTTCTGTCGCAATCTCAAAAGAAGAAGTCGCAAAAGAGAAAAAATCAAAATATAAAACGGAGCTGTAAGCGAAAGGTCTGCAATCTTTATTTGCATCCCTCCGTCGTGAGAAATGAATCTTATGGCATCGGGCGGCGCATAAAATGATCGCACTCGGGAGGAAAATGCGGCAAGCAGCATAGAAATCAACGTAAGGGCATTTCGATATCCTACGCTAAAAAGATGCGGCTCTTTGTCGGGCGCATAAATTATCAGACTGTTCAGCTTGACGTCCGAATACCTTGAAAAAAATTTGACTGTTTTTTTCGCGCTTCGAAAAGAGAAAGAGTCGCTCTTTTTATGTTTTTTCTTTTTGTCTTTTCTGTTAAATGAAAATTCAATGGAAATCAGAATATAATCGATTTTTAGTTTTACCGTGTCAGAATACATAAGGTTTATTTCGACACGCGCTAGAAAAATCAAAATTAAGGCACAGCTGACAGAGATAAAAATAATTATTTCTGCCATAGCTTCTCCTTATACCTCGGCAGTTTCGCTTGTTTCGATATAATTTGCTTCGCTGTCGTTTTCTTTGTAAGTACCGTCCGGCTCTATCGGCGCACCTGTGCTGTCGAGCATTGAAAGCTGCTCGGCGCTGGCAATTTCTCCGTCCTCTGTGGCTTTTGCTTTTTGGAACATTGCCATAAGCTCCTCGCTTGTCGCAGGAAGGGAAGCGAGCGAGTCAAGACCGAATGAACGAAGAAAATCTGAGGTCGTTCCGTAAAGCATCGGCCTTCCGGGAACGTCAAGACGGCCCATACATTCGATAAGTCCGCGATCTATAAGACTGTTCATTGCATAAGAAGAATCAACACTTCTGAGTGTATCAACGAAAATTCTTGTTACCGGCTGGTTGTACGCAACGATTGCAAGAACCTCCATAGCAGACGAGGATAATGTGCCGCTCTTTTTGATACCAAGCGTATCTCTTATCTCGTTGAGATAAAACTGCTTCGTGCAAAGCTGGCAGGAATCCGCATAAGTTAAAAGAATAACTCCTCGCGGAATAGAAACGTCGTTATATTTTTCCGCATAACGAAGCACTTTATTCTTAATAGCTGATGGAGTATAGTCAAAAACTCTTGCGAGCGTAGCGTATGAAATAGGATGGCCTGCCGCAAAAAGTATAGCTTCAAGAGCTTCTTCAAAAACAATTTCCCGTTTCGGCTCCTTGGCTTCTTCTTTTTCGGGGGCGTTATCAGCCGCTTCTTTTATTTCGAGTTCGTCTTTGTTTACGTCTGTCATTTCGTTTCCTCTTTTTTGTCATCATTTTCAGGGTTCTCGCCTGTGCTGTCAAATTCGCTTGCTCCGTTTTCTTCGGGAACGTAATCGGGATTAAGCTTAAATCGCATCTTTAAGCCAATTTCCTCGTATTCGGTAACGTCCTCTACGATTCGGAAGGTAGTAATAAGTATTCTGTGGATTTTAATAAGCTCAAGAATTCCCATAAATCTTGCAACGAGCTCGGCGCGGGATTCCGAATCTTTAAGTAAAAAGAACAGGGATGCCTCATCTCTTTCTTCAAGCATGGAACACATTTCTTCCATTTTATCCGAAACCGAGACAATGCGGCGTTTGATGAGGGGATTAACAAGCTCACCTGCGGGAATCTCCCTTTCCGCGATTCTCACCTTGCGCAAAACGGAATTAAGAGCTTTTACAAGCAGATTCGGGTCAAGATCAAGAGGCAGTCCCTTTTCAGGGGGAATTTCGTCCGTTCCTTTAACTACGCGCCCTGAATATTCATCGTAAAGCGGGCGAAGCTCTTTTGCCGCGAGCTTTGCCTGCTGATAAAGTAAAAGCGCGTTTTCAATACTTCTTCGCGGATCGTTTTCCGTGCCTTCCTCGTGGGGAAGAAGCATTCTGCTCTTGATAAGCATAAGCTCGCTTGCCATAACGATGAATTCGCTGGCAATTTCCATATCCATCTTTTTTGCCTCTTCGATATACTCAACGTATTGGTCGCAGATCATAGCAATCGGGATATTTATAATGCTGACCTTGTTTTTGCTTATTAGCGTCAGAAGAAGATCAAGCGGCCCTTCAAATTGGTCGAGTCGGTAATTTAACTGTTCACTCATTTTGTGCCTCTATATAAAGCTAAAATTTTAATGCGGGAATAACGGTATACCAAAAGGCAATAAAGCCCTTTGAAATAAAGCTTATCAGCCGTGAGAAAATGCCGGAAAGAGTCAGACATTCGATAACGGTTGACAAAACGGGATTTGATGATATAACGGAAAATGAAAGGAGAAATCTTGAAATAAGTGAGCCGAAAAGAAGCCATCCGATAAATACGTAGTATATGGTTCTTTCGTGTTTGAGAATCTTAAAGTAGATGCGCGGCGGCAGAATCAGACCGAGTATTCTCGAGCCGTCAAGCGGCGGCAGAGGAATAAGGTTGAAAAGCGCAATTCCTATATTCATAACGTGGAAAATCCAAATAAAATTAACGCTGTAAAGGCATAAATTATACAGGAACTGATTTGAAAAGCTCATACCGGTAAAGGTTTTTGAAAGAAGCTGAAAAAAGAATGCAGATAAAAAAGCAAGTATCAGATTTGATACAGGTCCTGCCAAGGCAACAATTGCGAAGTCGCGCCTCGGTTTTTTCAGATTTCTTAAATTTATCGGCACAGGCCTTGCCCAGCCAAAATGAAAAACGAGCATACAAAGCGCGCCGAGGGGATCAATATGCTTTATCGGATTTAAGGTGAGCCGCCCGAGATTTTTTGCGGTGTTATCCCCAAGCCGATATGCCGCATAGCCGTGCGAATATTCGTGAACCGTGAGGATAATGAGTGCCGCGAGGGCAGACAAAATATAATAAATTATATCGTTCATTTTTTCTCCGAGTCGTTTATTGCGTTGAAAATTTCCTGCCACACCTGCTCTTTTCCTTCTTTTGTTACAGAGGAAAAGGGAATGATTTTTATATCCGTGCCGTAAAAATAGTCCTCGGTATATGTGTCAAGAGTTTCTTTTAGTGCCGTTTTTGAGAGCTTGTCCGCCTTTGTTGCGACGACGACAAAAGGAACGTCGTATTCAATAAGCCAGTTCATCATCGTGATATCGTCATCAGTCGGTCCGACTCTTGCGTCAATCAGCTGAACGACGAGCTTGATGGCATCTCTGTTGGGATTTTTAGTAAAATAATCGTCCGTCAAGGTGCTCCACGATCTTTTTGATTCCTTCGATCTTTTGGCGTAGCCGTATCCGGGGAGGTCGACAAGATAAATTTTTTTGTCAACGTCAAAAAAGTTAATAGTAACCGTTTTGCCCGGTGCAGAGGAAACTCTTGCAAGGGATTTTCTGCCGAGCAAGGTGTTGATAAGGGAACTTTTGCCGACGTTTGATCTGCCCGAAAGAGCTATTTGCGGGTGTCTGTCCTTTGGAAATTGCGAAACTGCGCCGGCAGTAAGAGAAAGTGAAATATTATTAGTATTGATTTTCATTATTTGCTCCGTTTTTGAAAATTATACTGCGAGTGCGTGTTCGAGAACCTTTTGAGCTGAGGAACAGGGAATAAAGGTGAGATTCGACTTTGCTTCAATATCAATATCGTCAAGATCCCTTACGTTTTCCTCAGGGATGATAACGGTTTTAATGCCCGAGCGATATGCCGCGAGCGTTTTTTCCTTCAATCCGCCGATAGGAAGCACCTTTCCGCGCAGAGTAATTTCGCCGGTCATAGCAACGTCGCGCTTTACGGGAATGTTGCCAAGAGCGCTGACCATTGCCGTTACCATTGCAATTCCCGCTGAAGGTCCGTCTTTGGGGATTGCGCCTTCGGGAAAATGAACGTGAAGATCGGTGTTCTTATAGAACGAAGCATCAATTCCGTATTTCGATGCAATAGTTCTTACAAGCGAGTGCGCGATTTTT
>JAZORS010000100.1:0-9905 GCA_045656725.1 Eubacteriales bacterium
CCGAAAGGATTCTGAACCGCGCTTTGGCTTCGCCAAAGCATAAGCCACGACGTACGGAGATGAAAAGAGAGCGTTGACAGCGTGGCTTAAGAAGGTTCTCACCTTCCGAGCAAGTCAAAATCAAAGGGCACCGCAAAAGCGATGCCCTTTGGTTTTGGCCTACCCGAAAGGATTCGAACCTTCGACCTTCAGAGTCGGAGTCTGACGCGCTATCCAGCTGTGCCACGGGCAGATGCCTAACAATTTTACCATCTTTTTTTGGTTTTGTCAATATTTATAAGGGTGTTTTAGTTAAATTTGAAAATATAAAAGCCAGATACGCAATATTGGTTTTTTAACTCGACAAAATTCGAGAAAAAAGTGCGATTTTATATAATGCTGCCGAGGTAAAGAAAGCCATCTCTGATTGCTTCTGTCGGCTCTTCGAGTCCTTCAAATTCGAGGGAAACCCATCCGTCGTAATTTGCGCTTTTGAGTATTTCTATACATTCCTTGACGGGAACGATTCCTCGTCCTACAACCGTTCCGAGAAGGTAATTTCCGTTAGAGTTCGTAAAATAGCCGCCGGGGCGCTCGCCTATATCCTTCGTCTTGTAAAGAAAATCCTTGGCGTGTACGTGGAAAGTATAGGGGGCGGCAATGCGGACGGAGCTTTTTGGCTCGGCGTCAACACAAAGAAAGTTTCCTATGTCGCAAAGCCAGCCGTAATTTGAGTCGCCGACCGCAAGAATAAGCTCCCTGACTCTTTCGGGCGCTTGGAAAACGAAGCCGTGATTTTCCGTGCATGTGCGGATTCCTCGTTCCTTTGCGTAGAGGGTTATCTTTTTGATTTCGGGCGCAATTTTTTCGATTATCTCCCGATAGGGAGTATCGCGTTTTTCGGGCGGTAAATAGCAAACGTCGTGGCGGACCAGTGGCGCGCCAAGCTCCTTTGCTACGTCAATGTGATTTCGGAGCTTTTCGACCTCCTCGGAAACGTTTTTGCCGACGAGATTTGCCCCGACGGTATAAGCTATGATTTCAAGCCCTATTTTCTCGCAGTGCTGTCTGATTTTGCGCGCTTCGTCGAAAACGTCAATTTCCTTATGATATCTTTCGTTAAGAGTTGTAAACTCAATTCCCGAAAAGCCGATTTCCCTTGCCATATCGCAGACCGCAATATAGTCCAGGTCCTTTTTTAAAAGCTTTGAAAAGCTGTAACTTGAAACGCCTAATTTCATGTTCCTAATCCCTTGAAAAATATATTTATATCACTGTTAGAATTATACTATTTTTCAAAGGGCAAGTCAACACAAATAAAAAGATTTATACTATATTTAATCAACCACAGGTTTGTTGACAATGGGCGATTATTATGTTAACATATAAGAAAATAAGTTTTTAAAAAAGGAAAGTAAAATGTTAAAAATAATTAACTTTACTAAAACCTACGGTGACAAAAAGGCGGTAGACTCTCTTAATCTTGAAATAAAAAGAGGTGAGATTTGCGCCTTTATAGGTCATAACGGAGCAGGAAAAACCACGACGCTCAAAGCCGCAATGGGAATTTTGTCCTTTGACGAGGGCGAGATTTTAATTGAAGGTATTTCAATTAAGGAAAACCCCCTGGAATGTAAAAAGCTGCTCGCTTACATTCCCGACAATCCTGAGCTTTATCCCTATCTTACGGGAATTAAATATCTTAATTTTGTTGCGGATGTATATGGAGTAAGCTCCGAGGAAAGAGCGGAAAAAATTGACGGACTTTCGCGCCGCTTTGGAATCTTTGACGACCTTGCAACGCCGATTTCTGCATATTCGCACGGAATGAAGCAAAAGCTCGCCATAATTTCCGCGTGGCTTCATTCTCCGCGACTCATTCTTATGGATGAGCCCTTTGTCGGTCTTGATCCGAAGGCATCGCACACGCTTAAAGAAATGATGCGTGAGCATTGCGATGGCGGCGGCTCAATTTTCTTCTCAACTCACGTTCTTGACGTTGCCGAAAAGCTTTGCGACAGGGTTGCTATAATCAAAAGCGGAAAGCTTGTCGTCACGGGATCAATGGACGAGGTTAAGGGTGACGATTCTCTTGAAGAGGTCTTTCTTGAATTGGAGGGAGAAGATGATTAAGCTCCTCGTTAAAAACAGACTTCGCGGCTTCATAGCAGGTTCTTTGAGAAGCAAGGAAGGGAAGTCCGGCGGCAAGGCAAGGCCCGCGTTTTTTGCGGTTGTTTTTGCGGTTCTTTTTCTTTGTTTCATATCGCTGACGTTGACTTTTGCAATTCCCATTGCAAAGGCACTCGTTCCAAACGGATTTTCGTGGCTCTATTTCGCTATTTTTCTTCTTGCGGAGTTTTCTATTCTTTTCATATTCAGCATATTTGAAACAAAATCCGAGCTTTTTGACTGTAAGGATAACGACCTTTTGCTCTCCATGCCCATAAAGGGAAGCGAGCTTCTGTTGTCAAGAATTATCGTCGTTCTGGCGATTAACTGCGCCCTGGAAAGCTTCTTTATGATTCCCGCGGCCGCAGTTTATGCGTCAGTATCGGGCGATGCTCTCGGAACGGTGGGGTTCATTCTCATGTCCCTTTTGATTCCCCCTCTTGCAACCGCGCTTTCATCAGGCGTTGGTTTGCTCGTCGCCCTTGTAATGAAGAAAATCAAGAACACGACGTTTGTTACCATGCTTGCCTCAATTTCATTCCTCGTGCTGTATTTTTGGGGATATAATGCGCTTGTATCGGGAATGGATAAGCTTTTTATCGACTTTGATCCGTCAAAGATAACAGGAAATCTTGCGGTGCTTGAATTTATAGGCGGCGCGGCTCTCTTGAAGCCGCTTAACACCGTAATTTTTGTGCTTGCTTCGCTTTTCGTATCTCTTGTCGCTTATTATCTTATATCGCTTAAATATATAAATATACTTGGAATAGAAAAGGGAAATAAGAGGGTAAAGTATAAAGCAAAGTCCGCAAAAAATACAGGAGCGCTTTTTGCTCTTACGAGAAAAGAGCTTTCAAAATTCTTTTCCTCAGCGCTTTATATGCTTAATGCAGGTCTTGGGCTTGTGTTTATTCCTATTTTGGCAATCGCATTGATTTTTTACCGTGATACGGCGCAGCATTTAGCAGAAACGCTTCTTCCGATGTATAAGCTCTCAGAGCTTGCCGGTGCGCTTGGAGCACCTGTTATTATCATGGCGCTCTCGATGATTACGGTAAGCGCATCAGCACTTTCGCTTGAAGGAAAGAGCTTTTATATCCTGAAATCTCTTCCGATTTCTCCAAGGACGGCTCTGGCATCAAAAATTCTTCCCGAAATAATCCTGTGCTCAGCTCCTACTTTTGTTGCATCTCTCATAATCGGAATAGCATTTAAAATTCCTTTTATTTATTGGATATTCCTGCTCCTGACTCCGCCCCTTGCATACGTGGCCTTTTCCGCTCTCGGCTTGATTTTCAACGTTCTTTTGCCGAATTTCGATTTTCAGAATGAAGCGCAGCCGATAAAGCAGTCGCTTGCTGTGACTTTCGCGATGTTCAGTAGAATGCTTATCGTGCTTTTAGAGCTTGGTTTATCAATCTTATTGCTATACTTTAAAGGCCCGATTATGTCCGCGCTTCTTCTTTTCCTTGCAAATCTGATTTTTGCTTTAATAACTCTCTCTATACTCTTTTTCAGAATGGATAAAAGATATTCGCGCCTTTAATCTATAAATCAAATACCTTGTTTTAAAAACTCTTTTCGTGGGATAATACTTACGAAAGGAGTTTTTTTATGTCACGAAAAAAGAAAACAGTATCTCCTTTTTTTAAGATATCGCTTATAGCCTTTCTCCTGTCGCTAATCGCAGTTTTTATGTGTGCGGCAAACGAAAGATTTAGAAAAAGCTTTTTATCCGCAGGTGCATTTTTGCGGACTATACCCATATCCGTGTCAAATTTAGTGCCTGTTTCCGTTTTTGAAATTATTATATATTCCTCGCCGCTTCTGATATTCTTTTTAATAGTGTACTGCCTTCGTGGGTTCTCGGATAGACGTGAGCGCCGCCGTCGGCTTTTGAATTTTACCGCCATTTTGTTGCTTTTTCTTTCCGTTTATTTTTCGAGCTTTGCTATCGGATATTTTAAAGAAGGTGCGCGAGAGGCGGCAAGCTTTGATGAGCTTGTTTCGGCGGCGGAAAAGCTTAATGATAAGCTGCTTTGCGGTGAGAAGAAGGAGCTCTGTGAGCTTGATTTAGCAGGAGAAAAAATATATAATTCATATCTTGAAATAAACGAAGATGCACTTTCGGTTTTAAGTATATCGCCTCGCCCAAAAGAGATAAAAAGTCAATATTTGTTTACAAAATTAGGTATTCTCGGCATGTATTCCTTCATAAGCTCGGAAATTTTAATAAATCCCGGCGCGCCCGAATATACAAAGGCATTTACCGTTGCCCACGAAATGGCACATGCTTTTGGCGTGGCAAGGGAAGACGAGGCAAGCTTCTATGCATATCTATCTCTTAAAGAAAGCGGTGATGATTCTCTTGAATACAGCGCGGAAATTTATGCATTACAAAGCATTCTTTCCGAGATTTACAGAATTTCTCCCAAAGATTACTTTCGGATTTATTCTACCTTGCCGGAATACGTAAAATCCGAATTTAAGCTTTATCGGGAATTTTATTCGGACGGCATCGTAACGGAAATTTCCGAAAGGGTTAATGATAAATTGATATCGACCTTTGATAAGGAGGGAGCCGAAAGCTATTCCTGTTTTGCCTCCCTTGTTGCGAAAGAAATAAATAAAACCGGGTAACAAGCCACTCCCGCTTCGAATAGAATGAGAAAAAAGACTGTTTGGAGCTTGTATGAGTAGATTTATTGTAAGCGGCGGTAAATGCTTAAATGGGGAAGTGGAAATCAGCGGCTCAAAAAATGCGGCGTTGCCTCTTATATTTGCGGCTATTTCTATCCCTTACGTAAGTGTAATCCGCGGTGCGCCCGATATAGGCGACGTCGATGTGGCGATTTCAATAGCCAGGGAGCTTGGCGCGCTTGTCGAAAGACGAAACGGTGAGCTTATTATAGATGCGCGAAATCTGTCATATCGTGAGCCAAGCATGGAATTGACATCGAAAATCAGAGCATCTACCTATCTTCTCGGTGCGTTGCTTGTCCGTTTCGGTAAAGCCGGAATCTCCTCATTTGGCGGTTGCGCCTTTGATAAAAGACCTATTGACTTGCATCTTTTCGCAATAGAAGCTCTCGGCGGCGAGGTAAAAGGGGATTTTATATCTGCCGCTCGGCTTTTCGGTCGGGAAATTCGCTTTTCGAGTGCCTCTGTTGGCGCAAGCATCAATGCCCTGATTCTGTCATCGGGCGCGAGCGGTGTGACAAGAATTTACGGCTACGCAAAAGAGCCCCACGTGCTCTCCCTAGTGGATTTTTTCAAAAACGCAGGAGTAAAAATTGCCGTTTTTGACGAATATATAGAGGTTGAGGGCGGGGCAAGCCGAGGGGGCTTTGCAAACGTAATACCCGATATGATAGAGGCGGGAACCTATGCCGCAATATCTGTATTGACCGAGTCGCCATTTCTGATTAAAGGGGCTGATACCGACCATCTTTTTTCTTTTTTTGAGTCATTTGCTTCTATGGGTATAGAAATTAAAAAAACAGAGAACGGCCTTCGCTTCTTCGGTATGCCGACAAAAAGGGTAACGGTCGAAACCGCCCCATATCCCGGTTTCCCTACGGATTTGCAACCGATTATAGCCCCCGTCCTTGCATTCGGAGGGGGCGGAATTATAATCGAAAACGTATGGAAAAACCGTTTTTCCTATCTTGACGGTCTGTCGCGTTTCGGTGTAAGTTCTAAAAGGACGGACTCGTTTGCCGAGATATATCCGTCAAAGATTCACTCGGCAAGCTCCAAGGCAACGGATTTGAGAGGCGGAGCTTCTCTTATAATATCCGCTCTCTCGGCAAAAGGCGAGAGCGTTATAGATTCGGCATCGGTAGTTCTTCGCGGATATGAAAAGCTTTCGGGAAAGCTGACTCGGCTCGGCGCGGATATACGCCTCGTTCAGCGGTGATGTCCTCTTTGCCTCTTTCCTGTTTTTGTTCCGAAATATGAGAACAGCAGGGAAACGGAAGCATAAGTTACGGTGTTCATAATGCCTCTTGTGCCCATAGCGCCCTTTCCGGCGATAAGTGATACGGCAAGGATAAGGATAATACATATGGCCGCCGAAATTGTGGCAGAGATAAAACCGCCCTCGCCCTTGTATTTTACGGTTAAGAATGAAGAAAGCGCGCCGGATATAACAAGAGCCGAAATTCCCGCTATACCCACGGCGGAAAGTGGGTTTGGGATAAGGGAAAGCACAAGAGCTAAAACTGCCGAAACAATGAAAAAGCTTAACACGGATATGCCTGTGCCAAGCAAAACGGCACGTGATAAGCTTCTGGTTTTCGTATGAAACGGGTGTTTTTTCATAAAAAAGGCCTCCGAACAAGTTTTTTATAACTTATTCGGAGGTTTTTCTTTTTATGACTTTTATCAGTCGTTCTTTTCTTCGGTTTCAGCGGTTGCTGAATCAGCCTTTGCCTCTGCCTCGGCTGCCTCAGCCGCCTCAGATTCCTTAGCTTCGATTATCTGTGCCGCTACGTCTGCCGACTTAACGTCAACGCTTCTGATAGCTGCTTTAAGGAAGCGGATTTTGGTTTTATCCTTGGTGGTTTCAAGAACGAAGGTTTCTCCCTTTATGGAAACAACCTTTCCTATAATTCCGCCAATGGTTGTAACCTCGTCGCCAACCTGAAGGGCATCTCTCATTTCGCCGTCCTGTTTTTCACGCTTTTTCTGCGGACGAATCATAAAGAAATACATAACAACGAAGAGCAGACCTATCATTAAAATGGGCATCCAAGAGCCGAGTCCGCCGCCTGTCTCACCGGTGCTTCCGGAACCTTCACCGGCCGTAAGCAAAAATAAAAAATTAAACATAAAAAAACCTCTCTGCAAAATTTTATCACCATAATTATACAACATAAATTTTAACAATTCAAGAACTTTGTATATATTTTTCCAAAACGAGCCATTTTATTCATAAATGGCAAGTGGATATAAAAACCGCCAAGCCCGAAAATTCAAGCTTGGCGGCTTTTGAAAATGTGAAAGTGCAAAATTACAAAGCAATTCAGCTCTTTTTCTTTTGCGTTTTCTTCGGTTTCAGTGTTTTGTCTGCAAGGGCGGCTATATTTTTGATAACCCTTTGAGGATTGAGCCACCAGTCCCGGCACCAGACTCTTACAATATTCCAGCCCTTTGTTTCGAGGAATTTCGGCTTGTAAACGTCACGCTCAATCGTTGAAGTCGATGCAAGAAGAGCATCCTTGTCAAGCTCAACTCCGAGTATGTAACGGTCCGTATCCTCGTCATATATGGCAAGAGAAATTCTGCTGTTGGCATTTCCGAGCGCAGTGTCAACGCGGTAGCCCATTTTTTCAAGCTTTTCCTTGATCTGATTTTCAATGGAAAGGGAAGCATCCTGCGCTTTTGCGCTTTCTGTGTCCTTTGCGTCAAGGTCGGAAAGAATTGCTCTGACCTCGTCGTTCTTTCCGTCGGAAACGGCTCTTGCATACATAAGGTATTTTTTCAAAAGACGCGGGCCGAGGTTTTTCGAGCCGTCAACCTTAAGCTCCTCTGGCTCAATGCTCGTGACAACGATAACCTTGGATTTTGCTCTCGTTATCGCAACGTTAAGGCGGTTTTCACCGCCCTCTTGCGAAAGAGAACCAAAGTTCGTGTAGAGCTTGCCGTCCTCGTTTTCAGCATAGCCGATAGAGAATATTATAATATCTCTTTCGTCACCCTGCACGTTTTCAAGGTTCTTGATAAATAAGCTCGCGTCCTCGCCGTTTTCCGTGCGCCTTGTTTCTTTGATAACAAAGGAACGGAATTCAGGTGATTTTGCAGCTTCCTTATCTATCATGTCGGCAATACAGCTCTGCTGTTCGCTGTTGAAGGTTATAATACCGATGCTTTCGTCGTTCTTTCTTTCCAACGAAATCTCTTTGAGAATCTCAACAATCTTTTTTGCCTCGGCAACGTTCTTTCTGTCTGCCCATTTTCCATCGACCTTGTAGCGCTCAATCGGGCGCGTTTTTGTGTTCTTTGAGATGTTGGGGGCAATTTGAAGATTGCCGTCGTAGAAGGCGTGGTTTGAAAAATCAATAAGCTCGCTGTGGCGGCTTCTGTAATGGTAAACCAGATTTGAGCTCTCATATCTTGCAACAGCAAGATCAAGCAGGCTGTCAACCTCAAGCGCCGCTTGCACCGCAGGATCCTCCTGTAAGTCCGGATCTGCGCCGAGATAGCGCTTGATAAATGTAGTCGAGGGGCGAAGCTGCTTCGCATCTCCCGCAACAACGATGTTTTTTCCTCTAAATATTGTAGGTATCGTGCTTTCAATGAAAACCTGTGACGCCTCGTCGAATATAACAAGATCAAACAAATTCTTTTCAAGCGGCAGAAGATTGGATACGTTTTCCGGCGAAAGAAGCCAGCAAGGGAAAAGGGAAAAAATGAAATTTCCGTAGGAATCCATCGTTCTTCTTATGGGCCAGTGGTGTTTTTCCTTCGTTATCTGATAAAGGAAATCCTTGTTGTTCTTTTGCTCTCGGTAGAAAGCGGCATAATCAAGATCGTTCATTGCCGCGGTTATTGCCGCGGAAAGCTCGTGCTGTTCGTCAAGAAGCTTTGATATTCTTGCTGTGATGTTTGAAAAATCGACTACCTTTGAAAGATCGTCCTTGCAGACCTCTTCGTATTTAATTACCTCGTGGTAAATGCGCAATCTCTGTATTTTGCCGATTATGTCAAGATAGTTCTGATAATTTTTAGCTGACGTGTAAGCGAAATTCAAAATGGAAAGCTTGTTCTCGTCAAGACTGTCAAGAAGCATGTTAAGATCTCTTTGTTCAATATAATTGTCAAGAGCATCGTGAACTAACTTTATATACGAAACGTTTCCACGCAGAATATTGTCTATAACGGAAATATAGCCGTCTTTTGTCAGAACCCGGAGCAGGCACGAATACTGAGAAGCAAAACGGTCAACGGCTTCAAGAGTTTCGATAAACTTCGCCTTGATCTCGCCGAAGGCGCGCTTTGCGGCCTTGCCCGTACCGTAGCGGATTGCGGCTTCCATCTTTACTATTTCGTCAAGCGTGGCTTCGTCAGAAAGCTCAGCGTAATACGCCATAACTTGACGGTAATAAGGGTATTTTGCGGTGCTGAAAAACGGTTTGTGCGATTTAGCTATTTCGTTAAGTTCGCTTTTGACTTCTCCGATAGTATGAATATCTATTTCACCCTGCATATGGTCGATAAGCGGATTTTTCTCCTTATCCTGCATAAAGGTGTAATACATTTTTTCAAGCGATTTTGCCTTTATAACGAAAAGGGCATCAGTCAGCTCTTTATAGTCTAGCGACATAATGCTTGACGATTCCGTAAGGCGCGTGTATATAGCGTAATCGCTTGAATTGTCTGCAATCTTAACTGATGATGAATACATCTCCGAAAGAGAAAGTCCGAAGGGGCGCTTGTCATTGAGAGTACGGTGTATCGCTTCAAGGCGCGCCTGTTCGTCTGCAATCTTTAAAGAAATGTCACGGTATTTTGCTTCGAGCTCGCCAAGGTCGTTTTCCGTAAGGTTAACCTTTGCCTCGTGCGCATCGTGGCATTTTGAATAAAATGCGCGCTTTTCCTTGGTTTCGTCGGTTATGTACATCGTTTTTGCGTCAATCGGACCGAGTCGCTTGTAAACAACGTCGAGTGCGGCCTTTTTTTGCGAAACAACCAAAACGCGCTTTTTCTTGCATATCGCATCCGTTATTATGTTGACGATAGTTTGCGACTTGCCG
>JAZORS010000101.1:0-2843 GCA_045656725.1 Eubacteriales bacterium
TCTGATGGAGCAACGAAAAAACCGCCTTCTCCCGTTTGCATTGTTGCCGCGTTCCCGAGCGCGATGTCATAGCTACCTTCAACCGATTGCACGATAGAAAGATACGGCAAAACCTTTATGTGTTGTGTGTTGTCGTTGTAGGCGGAAACGAAACCGTCTTTTTTGAAATATCTTATCTCTGCGCTTTTTATATCCAAAAATATCACCTCAATAGTATTATACATGTTTTTTGCGGAAAAATCAATTGTTTTTTATAGTTTTGTAATTTATAATGATATTGGAGGTGGTAATATGAAATTCTATACGCAAAACGGAGGAAAACGCCCCATCCGTTTGTCCGAACCAACCAGAAAATTCGCCTACGATTCACTGAACCGCAAATATGGCCTTGATACTTTGAAGGTCGAAGCTATATCTCTTGATAACATTCATGATTTTGAGTCACTTGCTACCATTGAAAAATACGATCTTGCTATTGCGAAAATAGCTGAGGAAGCTCCGATTCGAATATGCGAGGGGGAGAGAATCAGCGGTGCGGCGACGCTTGGTATGGCGATCCACCATCTGATTCCCGCTACATACGGCGGAAAATCAATCTGCGGCAGCATCAGCCATTTGACTGTTGACTTCGAAACAGTTTTAAAATACGGAGTTAACTCAATCAAAAGGAATGCTAAAATCTCATATGAAAAATATAGAGGAACGGAAAAGGAAGCCTTTGCAAAAAGCTGTTTGAACTGTCTTGAAGCTTTTGAAATATGGCATGCTCGTTACTTAAAGGCTTTTGAGGAGCTGCCCGAACACAAAGCAAATTATGAAAATCTGAAGCGTGTACCCTTCGAGCCCGCCACCGATTTTTATGAGGCGGTGCAAAGCCTTTGGTTCACGTTTGCCTTTATCCGACTTTGCGGAAACTGGCCCGGGATCGGGCGCATCGACTATTTACTTGGTGATTATCTGAAAAAGGATCTTGAGCGCGGCACACTTTCTCTTGACGAAGCTCGCGAGATATTGGCGCACTTCTTTATCAAGGGATGCGAATGGATCAACGGACAGTACATCGGAAGTGGCGATGCTCAGCATTATCAAAACATTTTACTCGCAGGTATTGATGAGAACGGAAACGAGGTCACAAACGAAGTTACCTATCTGGTGCTTGATATTCTGGAGGAGCTTGGCATCAGCGATTTCCCCACGACCGTTCGAATCAACAAAAACACAGACGAAAAGCTTTTGAGAAGAGTTGCCGAGGTTATGAGATACGGCGGAGGAATTCTTGCCGTATATAACGAGGATCTGATCATCGAGGCTCTGATAAAAGACGGCTACGATAAAAAGGAAGCACGCAAATTTGCAAACGACGGATGCTGGGAGGTGCAGATTCCGGGAAAAACCTACTTTATATATTCTCCGTTCGACTCCTTGCAGATACTTCAGAATAAGACATTGCTCGAATATGACGGTACGGTTTCGTTTGGTGATTTTGAAGAATTGTATAGCAAATATATATCCGATCTTTATGGGAAAGTAGAAGATATTTATATCAGCAAAGAATGCAGTTTCGAAAAACACGGTGTTTCTTCAAAGGATTGGAAATGGGCGGCACAGCCTCCCTGCACAGTAGTATCCCTGTTTGAAGAAGGGTGCATCGAAAAGGGACTTTCTTATCTTGAAGGAGGGCCTGTTTATAACGTAAATTCGCCTCATATAGGCGGGCTTGCCGATACGGTGAACAGTCTTTATGCGATTAAAAAGCTGGTTTATGACGAGAAAAAATTGACGCTTGCACAGCTTCTCAAAATTCTGAAAAACAATTGGGAAGGAGAGGAAGCAATCCGTCAATACGTTCTTAACAGATACACTTATTACGGCAACGATAACGACGAGGTCGATGAGATCGCATCTCGCCTGCTATCTGATTTTGCGGATATTTGTACGTCCTTCAACGGAAAATGCGGCTACAGTTTCCCTGCCGGGGTCAGTACCTTTGGCCGTCAGCTTGAATGGTCACCACAACGATTGGCGTCACCTCACGGAAGAAAGCACGGTGAGGTGTTGGCAGCGAATGCTTCACCTACTCCCGGCACTGACAAGGAGGGCGCCACGGCAATCATCCGCTCCTACTGCAAGGCAGACCTTTCAAAGCTTGCCACGGGTGCGGCACTTGATATCAAGCTCTTACCGTCAAGCGTTGAGGGCGAGGATGGCTTGCAAGCGCTGATCGCCTTGATGCGTGGTTTTGTTTCTCTTGGCGGATTCTTTATGCAGCCTGACGTTGTGGATGCAGCCCTACTGCGTGAGGCACAGGAGCATCCCGAAAATTATCAAACGCTTTCGGTTCGCGTTTCGGGTTGGAACGCTCGCTTTGTAACACTGAACAAAGAGTGGCAGGATATGGTGATTGAGCAAAATGAACACTGAAATAAAATTAAGAGTAACTGAGATCCAACGTTTTTGTATGCACGACGGTCCCGGTATTCGTACAACCGTTTTTTTGAAGGGGTGTCCCTTGCGCTGCGCTTGGTGTCACAATCCCGAAACGCAAAAAAGCAGCGCGGAGCTTCTTTTCTATCAAAATAAATGCATCGGGTGCGGAGGGTGTATCATTTCTTGCCCGCAGGGCGCTCATGTCATAGAAAAACAACACTTCATTGACCGCGCGAAATGCACTTTGTGCGCCGAATGTGCAAAGGGGTGTCCAACAGGTGCGTTAGAAATCTGCGGCAACAAATGCACGGTCAAGGAGATCCTGTCGGTTGTGGAAAAGGACCGGGCATTTTACGGAAATCTCGGTGGCGTAACTCTTTCGGGGGGAGAGCCATTTGCGCAAAAGGAGAACATGG
>JAZORS010000102.1:0-6400 GCA_045656725.1 Eubacteriales bacterium
GGTAAGCGTTGTTTCTTACCCTGTTATTATTTTATGCTTTATGTGGCTTAATGTTAAAAAAGCACAGCATCCGTCGGGATGCTGTGCTTTTTGTTTTGTTTGATTTAAGCGAAAGCTTTGATTTCGTCAGGACATTCAGCAACGGGAATCGATGCTGTCATAACGATATTTACGCCAGAAGAAATCTTTTCAAGCAATTTCAACATCTTCGCGAAAGAATCATTGTCGTTGCCGCAGATTTTAAGCGCAGAATCTACAAAAAGATCAGTAATGTCGTTGTTTGAAGCAAGAATTCCTGCGATAAAGCCATATAAATTTTCTGCATTATTGATAGCAAAATTATCAGAGTCAACAAGACGCGCCTTATATGTAATATCGTGGGTGAGTTTTGTGCCCTTCTCTATGCAAACGACAGAGCCGTTTGAAGCCGCGGTTGCATTGTTAACAAGCTCGATTAGAGTCTTGGTTTTTCCGGAGCCCTTACCACCGATAAATAGTTTAATCATTTGTTTTTTCCTCCTGAGTTTTCTATATAGAGAGTAAATCACTCTTCTATTTATAGTTTACAATAAAATTTATAAAAAAGCAATAGCCATTTATAAATTTTTTGTACATTTCATAAAATAAATTGGAAAATTATTGATTTTGGATTCTTTCTTCGAGCTCTTTTTTCAAATTCTCATATCCGGGTTTTCCGAGAAGCGCAAACATATTCTTTTTGTAGTCTTCAACACCGGGCTGATTAAAGGGGTTAACACCGAGCATATATCCCGAAATCGCACAAGCCATTTCAAAGAAATAAACAAGATAGCCAAACGAATATGCGCTTCTGTCATCAACATCAATCAGAATGTTGGGCACACCGCCGTCATTATGTGCAATAAGAGTTGCGAGCATCGCGGATTTGTTAACGTAATCAAGCTCTTTTTCGGACAAGAAATTGAGTCCGTCAACGTTTGCATCATCGTGAGGAATGGTAAATGCGGCGCCGGAATCCTTTATATTGATTACGGTTTCAAATATGAATCTCTTTCCGTCCTGAATATACTGACCGAGAGAATGAAGGTCGGTTGAAAAAATTACGGATGCGGGGAAAATACCCATATTATCCTTACCCTCGCTCTCGCCGTAAAGCTGCTTCCACCATTCGTTGAGCATGAGCATATATGGCTCGTATCCAACGAGGATTTCAACAAATTTATTCTCGGAATATAGAGCGTTTCTTAGGGTTGCATATTGCATAGCGGGGTTAATCTGATAGTCATAAGAGGTGCAAACGGACATAGCGTCAGAAGCGCCCTTCATCATAAGATCGATATCAATTCCGGCAACGGCTATCGGCAAAAGTCCAACGGCAGTCAGAACCGAATATCTGCCACCGACGTCATCCGGAACAACGAAGGTTTCGTAGCCGGCTTCATCGGAAAATGCTTTTAAAGTTCCCTTTTCTTTATCGGTTGTAACAAAGATTCTCTCTTTTGCTCCGAGCACACCGTATTTTTCAATAAGAAGCTTTTTGAAAACACGGAAAGCTATTGCAGGCTCGGTTGTAGTTCCAGACTTGGAAATTACGTTAAGGGAAATATCCTTTCCCTCGCAAATTGCAAGAAGCTCGTTAAGGGCGGTTGGGGAAATGTTATTTCCCGCAAAATAAATATCGGGGGTGTCTTTCTTCAAATTGTTATAAAGAGGGCTTTTTACAAATTCGATAGCTGCTCTTGCGCCAAGGTATGAGCCACCTATACCTATAACAACTAAAATATCGGAGTTTTTCTTTATTTTATCCGCGGCAAGCTTAATTCTTTCAAATTCTTCCTTGTCATAATTTTGCGGAAGATCCTTCCATCCGAGGAAATCAGAGCCGGCGCCCGTTTTGTTTATAACGGTATTGAGCGCTGAATTTGCTTTTTCCTTTAATGAGTCGATTGAATTTTCGAGGTGAAAACGTTTTATAAAGTCAAGAGAAATTTTAACAGCCATTTTATACTCCCAAAAAATTTTATATTACTTACATTCTAACATAAATATGTAGGTTTTTCAATATATAATTTGATAAAAATCAAACGGTAAATATTTTTTGTAGAATTAACGCGAAAATATCAGTGAATTTAAGCTTCTCTATTTCCTCTTTAACGAAAATATCACAGTCACCCAGCACATCGCCGTTTAAAGTGTATTTTATTTTGCCGACAACCTCTCCTGCTTTGATGGGCGCGGATAAAGTTTCGGGGAGCTCTAATTTGAATTCGACGTCCTTTATCAGAGCTTTAGGTACAACATATGAAAACGCGCGTGAATATACGGTTATGCTGTTAGTTTTTCCGCCTAAAAGCCTGATTGATTCAAGTGCCTTTTCTTCCTGCGAATACAAAGCGTAATTTGCAAATCCGAAGTCTAAAAGTTCGCGCGCCGCCTTGTTTCTGATATCCCGCGTATCAGCACCCATAATAACAGCAATAAGCTGCATATTACCGCGTTTTGCACATGCGCTTATACAGAAGCCGGCTTTATCGGTTGAGCCGGTTTTTAAGCCGTTGCAACCGTCGTAGTATCTGACGAGGCGGTTTGTATTTGTTAGTGTAAATTCTCCGTTTCTTATTGTGTCTTGCCAAAGAGATGAATATTCAAGAATCAAGGGATATTTTATAAGTTCTTTTGATATTTGTGCTATATCGCTGGCAGACATATAATGAAACTTTGCTGTATCGTCAAGCCCCGTTGTATTTTCAAAAGCGGTATTTTTTAACCCCATTTCCTTTGCGCGTTTATTCATTTCGTTAACAAAAGCGGATTCCGAGCCCGCGGTGTGCTCGGCAAGAGCTACTGCGGCATCGTTTGCGCTGGCAATTACACAGCACTTAATCAATTCATTTACACTCATGTTTTCCCCTTCTTCAAGGAAAACCTGACTGCCTCCCATAGATGCGGCGTTTTCGCTTATAGATACAGAGTCGTCAAGTGAAATTTTTCCTGCTTCAATAGCTTCCATAACGAGAAGCAAGGTCATAATTTTGGTTACCGAAGCCGGAGCTTTAGACACATCCGGATTCTTCTCAAACAGAATCTCACCCGTTGATGCTTCAATAAGAATTGCGGATTCGCAATCGACATCAAAAGCACCAGATGTGCTTTCTGCCATTAAATTTCCTCTGCTTTCTGCAAAAATGTTAGTTGCAAATAGCGATAATATGAGCGAAAAAATAATAAAAGAAAAAAACAGTTTTTTCATAAGGTCCTCCAGGTTTTTTCTGTTTTAACTATATTTTTGGAGCTTATGAAATATGAATTATTTTATATTTTTTTGTAAAACTTTTGGCTTGCTCTTGTATTTATATAAAATATGTGCTAATATATGATATAGAAAATATTTAGGAGTTTTGCCTTGAAGGATAATAATAAAAAAAACAGGTTCAAGCTTTTTGACTTGCAACGCGAGGGTAAAGGAATAAGCAAGAATAGGGCTGAACTTGGATACGGACTAAAAAGATTTTTCATATCATATAAAGATAATTTCGGGAAGATTGTTTCGACCAATATTTTTATGATTCTCGGAAACTTCCCTCTCATTTTTTTGATTGCAACACTTGCGGCGGTGACCAAGAGAGAGGCATTTATTCCTCTTTCGGACCTCTTTCAGAATCTTTTCGGTCTTTATGAAGCGGAGGGGGGGCTTTCCCCATTCAAGCTTTCTCTTTTTGCGATTGAGGGCTTGCAGAATCACATAGTAGTTCCAACCGCGCTGACTTATGTATTTTACGGTATAAGTGCGCTTACCCTTGTTACCTTCGGTCTTGTAAACGTAGGAACAGCATATATATTACGTAACCTTGTTTCGGGTCAACCGGTTTTTGTATGGGATGATTTCTGGTATTCTGTTAAGAGAAACTGGAAACAGGCGCTTCCTTTCGGAGCTCTTGACGCATTTATTTGCGCGCTTCTTGCCTTTAATATTTATACGACTATAACCGCAGACGGATTTTTACTCTCGGTTATGTTCTGGTGCAACGTCGTTATTTCAATTCTCTATTTCTTTATGAGATATTACATCTATATTCAGATGGTGACATTTAAGCTTTCTGTTTTTAAAATAATTAAAAACTCGATGATTTTTGCGCTTCTTGGAATAAAACGCAACGTTGTGGCTTTCCTCGGCATTTTGCTCGGAATACTGCTTGAAATTCTTTTCCTTTTCGGCAGTGCGGGAATTCTCGTTCCCTTTGCGGTTGCCGCTCCCTTGGCAATCCTCTTCTCAAGCTTTGCATATATGAAGGTTTATGCCGCTTATTATAAGATTAAGGAAGTTATGATAGATCCCTATCTTGAAGCGCATCCTGAGCTTAAACCGCAGGAGCATGACGATGATGAGGTCATTATGCAGGACGACGTTACAGAAAAAGAGCGTCTTGAAGAAATAAAACGCCGTAACGGTATCAGCTGAAAATTATAAGCTTTTTCCGTTACAAAAAAATGAGTGTAGGCTGCAAAAACCGACTGCCGACACTCATTTCTTATATCAAATTAAGGAGAAAAAGCAATGTTTGAAAAGCTTACTGAAAATCTTAATTCCCTGGGATACGCAACGCATGTCTTTCAGACAAAGGAGGAGGCAAAAGTATTTCTGCTTTCCTCTATAAAAGGTAAAAGCGTTGGAATTGGCGGCTCAATTACAGTAAAAGAGCTAGATGTTTACAAGACTCTTTGTGAAAATAATACTGTATACTGGCATTGGGAAGAGGATTCCGAGAAGCTTCGGGAAACATTAAAATCTGCGAGTAGTGCTGACGTATACATAAGCTCTGTTAACGCGATTGCGGAAAGCGGCGAAATTGTAAATATAGACGGAACATGTAACAGAGTTGCGTCGATTTCCTTCGGTCATGAAAAGGTTTATCTGCTTATCGGAAAAAATAAGATAACAAAAGACCTTGAATCCGCAATTAAGAGAGCGAGAAATGTTGCCGCACCGCTAAATGCAAGACGGCTCGGAAAAAATACACCGTGCGCATTTGGAGAAATTAAATGCCACAACTGTAAATCTCCAGAAAAAATATGCAAGAATTTATCCTTGCTTTATAAAAAGCCCGGAGCCACCGAATACGAGGTAATCCTAATCGATGAAGAGCTTGGTTATTGAGTCAATTCGTCGAGCGTTCCGAAGCTGTAACCCATATTTCTCCATTCGTGTATAAGTCTTTTAAGAATTATAGCGTTGGTTTCGGAATTTGGGTGTAATAAAATAACGGCGCCGTTGTGTGTGTTAGATAAAAGCTTGTTTAACGCCTTATGCGGAGCCGGCTGTTTATTGTTGTCCCAATCCTCATAAGCAAGACTCCAAAATATCGTTTTGTATCCGAGCTTATTTATTCTGTCCAAACCTTCTTCACTGTATTTTCCCTCGGGAAAACGGAAATATTTTGGCATAATATATCCGGTTTTTTCTTCACACAGCTTCTCCAGTGCCAAAAGATTAAGCCTCGTTTCTTCTTCCGTAAGATTTGAAATATTTTTATGGTTTTTTGTGTGATTTGCAACTATATGCCCCTCGTCAATCATTCGCTGAACTATATCGCAATTTTTAAGCAGTAAATTGCTTAGTATGAAAAAAGCGGCAGGAACGTTTTCTTCTTTCAGAATATCAAGAATTTTGGCAATATTTCCGTTTTCATATCCTGCATCAAACGTGAGATAAAGCCGTTTTTCGCTTGAATCGTCACAAAATTTTGTATCGATATAATAGCCGTTATATTTATAAATGATTTTTTGATCTTCCGAAATTTTCGGTTGATTATTTCCGTTTCTTTTTATATACCAAGAGCTGTCACGCGATTCTGCCGAGATACGTATAGTAAATATAGAACTAATAAGAAGCAAAAGCGCTGTAAATTGTTTGATTTTCATTATATTTAACCCCGTTATAGAACTTTTTTATAAATATAATGAGATAAATTCACTTTTTCAATTCCGGTAAATATACGAAAAAAATAAAGGATGTACCAAGCAACACCGCCGTACATCCTTTATTTTTATAAATTACTTAAATTTACGTTTTCTTGCTGCCTCAGCCTTCTTTTTGCGCTTTACGCTGGGCTTTTCATAGCACTCTCTCTTGCGAAGCTCCGTAAGAATACCGGACTTTACGCACTGTCTTTTAAAACGACGAAGAGCACTGTCAAGATTTTCATTTTCTTTAACTCTGATTTCTGCCATTTCTATTCCCCTCCCTTCGCTGTGCAAAGAGATATAATCTCAATTTAATAAACACTTTATAATTATAGTTTATTATTCTATATTTGTCAAGATGTATTTTGAATTTTTGTAAAATTTATACTTTTACAGCTTTCTTGGCGGCGGTAAGTGTGTTTTTAAGAAGCATGGTAATTGTCATAGGTCCGACACCGCC
>JAZORS010000103.1:0-3065 GCA_045656725.1 Eubacteriales bacterium
CCGACTTGTATGTAACGAGAGTTGCCAACGACACTAACTCAATATCGATAGTTTTCACGAACATCATACCAAATCTTATGAAAAACGTTTTCGTTATTCTCGGTGTTCTTGTGGCAATGCTTCTTCTTAACTATGAATTGACTCTTATGGTCCTTTCCTTTGTTCCGTTCATTATTCTTTTTACAGTTATATTCAGGAAGTTTTCCCGTGCGGCTTACCGTAAGGTAAAGGACGGAACTACGGGAATTAACATTTTCCTCTCGGAAAACCTTTCGGGAATGAAAATAACGCAGATATTTAATAAGGAAGAGCACAAGGAAGAGGAGTTTACCGAGAGAAACGAAAAGCTTTCACGGGCAAAAAGAAATGAAATTTTCGTGTTCGGAATCTTTCGCCCGATGGTTTATATGCTCTACATCAGCTCTGTGCTGTTTCTTCTCTACGTCGGCTCGAAGGGCGCTCTTGACGGAACGTCGTTCCTCGGCAAAGTGATAAGCGCAGAGATCATAGTCAGCTTTTATATGTATATCAACAAATTCTACAACCCCATTCAGAGCCTTGCGGAGCAGTTTAACTGGCTTCAATCCGCTTTTGCCTCGGGCGAGAAGATATACAATATACTCGACACCGTGCCGGAGGTCACAGACGAGCCGGACGCTATTGAGCTTGACGAGGTAAGGGGAGAAATAGAGTTCCGTGACGTGTGGTTTTGCTATAAAGAGAACGAGTGGGTGCTTCGTGGGGTGTCCTTTAAGGTTGATGCGAAGAGCACGGTTGCTTTCGTCGGCTCAACCGGCTCGGGAAAAACTACGATACTTTCGCTTCTTTGCAGAAACTATGATATTCAAAAGGGTGAAATTCTACTTGACGGCATCAATATAAAGAAAATAAAAATCGCATCTCTTCGAAAGCATTTCGGTCAGATGCTTCAAGACGTTTTCCTCTTTGCCGGCACGATACGCTCGAATATCGTTTTGCGTGAGGAGAACATTTCAGACGAAGAGGTAATAGAAGCGTGTAAATACGTCAATGCCGACCACTTTATAAATAAGCTCAAAGACGGACTTGACGAAGAGGTAAGAGAAAGAGGAAACAATTTCTCGCAGGGCCAGCGCCAGCTTCTTTCCTTTGCAAGAACGATAGTCCATAAGCCGTCCGTTATGATTCTTGACGAGGCAACGGCAAATATCGATACCGAAACGGAACTTCTCATTCAGAATTCTCTTGAAAAAATGATGAATATTGGCACAATGCTCATGGTTGCCCACCGTCTTTCCACGATACAGCATGCAGATAAAATAATCGTGCTCTCTCACGGAGAAATAGTCGAACAGGGAAATCATTTCGAGCTCCTTGAAAAGAAAGGAAAATATTACGGCCTTTATATGCTTCAGTTCCATAAGGAGCAACTGGCAAAGGGCGAGGCGTAAGAATGCTATGAGAATAGATAAATTTATTTCGGAAATGGGCATAGCGTCGAGAAAGGAAGCGTCCCTTGCCGCAAAGCGTGGCGGAGTTTCTGTCAACGGTAAGCCGGTAAAGGACCTTTCGATGCATATTGATCCCGAGAGGGACACGGTTTCCTATCTTGGCAAAAATATAGAATACCGCCGCTTCGTTTACGTTATGCTTAATAAGCCCGAGGGCTACGTCAGCGCAACGGAGGACAGCCGTTTTCCCGTTGTAACGGAGCTTCTTTCCGAGGAGCTTCAGAAAATGAATCTTTTTCCGGTCGGCAGACTCGATAAGGACACGGTGGGGCTTATGATTCTAACGAACAACGGAAAGCTCTCGCATAAGCTTCTTGCGCCAAAAAGCCACGTGGATAAGGAATATTATTTTAAGTGTGCCGGGCCTCTTGTTCCCGGCGCTGAGGAAAAATTCCGGAATAATATAGTCCTTGCCGACGGATACGAGTGCAAAAGCGCAAAGCTTGTTTGCGACGCTGACCGACTTGGCGGAAAAATAACTCTGACAGAGGGTAAATACCACCAGATAAAAAGAATGATAGCCTCCCTTGGAAATAAGGTCACTTATCTTGAAAGAATTTCATTTTCCGGCATTGCGCTCGACTCATCTCTTTCACGTGGCGAGTGGCGTTATCTTACGGATACTGAAATATCTGAGCTTGAAGCTTCGGGTTGAAAATTAAGAGGGGGCTTCGTTTAGGCATAACCGAACGAAAAAAGAGCGGAGATACACACAAGGTATCTTCGCTCTAAATCTATATTTATTTAGGATTTTAAGGCCGAAATTCTAAGGAATTTCACCTTTTTAGGTTTTTCGTTCTATCGTTGCTTCCTCGCTACGCTCGGTCATCCAACGATTTCTGTTCTAAGTTAACTCCTATTTTGCTTGTATATTTTTATTCTTTGTCAATTATGGCAATAGAACAGTATTCTTTTAAAAAATCACTGTACAAAGAAGGAGTGACAGAACTTGTTAAGGCAAACATTTCATCACCGCAAGTAAGCTTTTTATCGTTAGAAACATACAAGACTTCAAGGTCTCTATACCTTTCTATTCCGCAAATTTTATAATGGTAAACCGCAGTAGTTGAGTTCGCCCTTGTGGCATGATAATACTTGCCGTCAAAATATATCCCCGCAAAAAATACGCTGGCAGTTTTGTTTTCTTCAAAGTTAGAATACTCCATAATTAACAGCTCTTTTTCTTCCGTTTTGTTTTCTAAAAAGCTGTCTAAGAGCTCTCGGTTGTAATTATAAAATTCGCGCTCGTTTTCAGACCCTCTCGTAAGAGTGATAACAAAATATCCGTTGTTTTTTGCCCATTCAAGCTTTTCTTCCGGGGAAAGCGAATCGAAGCCCTCCGGCAATCTAAAATCAAATTCGTGAAGCGTCGGTGGCTCGTCTTCGCATCCTGTAAGCGAAAAGATGAGCGCAGATAAAAATGCAAGGCTTAATATCAAGAAAACGACTTTATTTATTCTTTTAAGCATTCCTTATTTTCCTCGCTTTTCATAAATTTTACAGGTTAATTCCTCTTAACAATAGTATATCAGATTAAATTTTGTAAGTCAATAAAAAACGGAATTTTTATGTGCT
>JAZORS010000104.1:0-3566 GCA_045656725.1 Eubacteriales bacterium
AAACAAAAGAAGGAAACATCACAATAATCAACAGTGTGACGTTTCCTTTTTATATTTTTACAGATGACCGCCCTCTATCTCTGCGGCATTTTTTCCGTGAATTACGACCGTCCTGTCCTCAGGTACGTACTCATCCGGGAAATGCACCATAACGTTCTCGGCTTCGAGCTTATTTTGAAGCGCCTTTATATCAACGTCAGCAACACCCTTTTTTGTTTTTATCGCAAGCGTGCATGCCTCTGCCGCCGCCTGACCGGTAAGAATTGCGGGCGGTATAACTCGGATAAGGTCCCAGCCGTAGCCCGTTCCGTCTGCGCTTCTGCCTGCGGTGATTACGTTGGGGTAATCCTTGCGCGCAAGCGCGCGAAGCGGAATTTCAAAGAGGTGGTCGCGGTGCTCAAAGTCGTTAATTGCGCAAACCGAATCGTCAAAGTGGCGGTATGCGTCGGAAACCTTCAAGGAATAGTCCGCTTTTATATGACAGGTCGTTCTGAACTGCGGCATACCCGGCGTTTGCAAAACTTCCCTCTCGTTTTTATTCGTGCCTTTAAGCCGGTCAAGAATCAAGAGGTGGTTCCTGACTATGTAATCCGTAACCTCCTCAACGGTAAGTCCCGACCAGCGCGGAACGTCCGCGGGCTGATTGTCGCCGAAAAGATTAATTCCGCCGCCCGCAATGCTCTTGTAAATTTTAGCAATATCGTTGTGCTTGACTGCATTACGGCAGGTGTCAAGCGTTATAAGCTTTGCCGAGAAGGTAAAGAAATTCTCGCCCTTAACGGTAGGAATGCCCGCGCGCCTCAGGACGTCACAGTCACCCGTGGTATCTATAAGCATCTTACAGCCGTAGAACTCCGTTCCGCTTTTGCTTTCCGTTACAACGCCACGGCAGATATTACCCTCCATAACGGAATCAACCGCCATACAGTCGAAAAGCACGTCAGCGCCGCTTTTTCTTATCTCGTCGGTGAGCTGATACGCAAATATCGAGGGCGAATATCTTTGTGTGTATCTGACAGTTGTGGGCTCGCTCGGCTCGCCGTTTTTCCATTCGGGGGGAATCGTATCCCAGCCAAGCTCCGCGCTGAGCCTGAGCCATTTTTCAGCCAGACCGAAAATTATCTGCTTACCCCGTCCGTTGCACATCGGAACGAAAAGGTTTATAAGTCCGAGCGTTCCGAGTCCACCGAGAATATTGCTTTTTTCAAGAAGCAGGGTGGAAAGCCCGTTCTTTGCCGCGCTGACAGCCGCCGCAGCTCCCGCAACGCCGCCGCCGCAAACTATAACGTCGTATTCTTTCTTTACAGGTAAAATCTTTGAATAGCTAACAGTTTTCATTCGTTTTCCCTTTCAATCCGATTATAAAGCCGCGCCCCGTGTGACAAAACCGAGTCTTTCTGTTTTCATCTGCCGAAGCTTTTTCATTCTTTATTATACGCCACTATTATACAATAAAGGAAATATAATTTCAAGTACTTCAAAAAATTTAAAGGAAACGGCACCTCAATTTTTCAGATGCTTAAAAACGTTTTGTTAATTTTTATTTTCCCCTATTGAAAGAAAACGGATTTTCTGTTATAATACCTATACAAAAGATAAGCTTTTAAAAAACGAAAGGAGAAGATTATGACGCCCGAGCTTCAACCCATCATTGATTTTATAGACAAATATTTCTTCGTTACACTGATATCCGCTGTGCTGTTTCTTGTATTCAACGCGTTCTTCGGATATAAGATATTCAAATTCGCCATCATAATTGAAAGCTCCGTCGGTCTTGGCTTTCTCTTTTACTCCTTTGTCGGCCCTTTTATTGTGCGCAAAGTGCCGGAGAACGTTAATGTGTACGCCATATTCGGAATTGTCGGAGCAATCATAGGCATTTTTCTCGCCGTTTTTCTCTTAAAGATTATGCTTTTTGTAAACGGTGCGGCAATTGGAGCAATTTCCAGCCTTGCTCTTTTGTTCCTTTTCTCTTCCGAGAATGAAATTCTGTCAAGCGTTTGGTTCGCGATAGTTGCTTCCGCAATATCAGCCATTCTCGTCGGCTTACTCTTCGTTTTCCTCTTTAAGCCGATTTACATACTGGTTAGCTCCGTTGGCGGAATGACGCTTGCCGGCTTCATTCTCTCCGCCCTCATCTGCCCGGCGATACTCGTTATTCTATCGGTAATTTTCTCCGCTATCGGCTTTATCGCAGGAATCGTCGCCGCGGTATATCAGTTCAAGCGTAATTCAAAGTATTCTTTCTATTGATTTAATCAAGCAAAAAGCTCTCGGACTTCTTACCGGAATCCGAGAGCTTTTTGCGTCTTTGTATATTACGAACCAACACGCAACCGCCCGGGCTGCCACCTTTTTTATTGCATATACCTACGCAGCTTATCTATCGCTCCCTTTTCAAGCCGCGAAACCTGCGCCTGCGATATTCCTATTTCCTCCGCTATTTCCATTTGCGTTTTCCCTTTAAAAAAGCGTTTTGAAATTATACCCATCTCCCTGTCGGACAGCTTTTTAAGAGCATCCCGCAAGCTTATTGATTCAACCCATGCTTCGTTTGAATCCACGTCATCGGAGAGCTTATCTATAACGTAGGTCGAGTCCTCTCCGTCGTTATACACCGAATCATAAAGCGAAATTGGAGCTACTATTGCTTCCATTGACGCGCCGACGTCCGCCTCGCTCTCCCCAAGTATTTTAGCTATTTCGGCAAGTCCCGGCTCGCGTTGCTCCCGCGAGGCAATATCCTCCTTAACTTGAAGCGCACGGTATGCAAGGTCGCGCATGCTCCTTGAAATTCTGACGGAGTTGTTGTCACGCAGATAGCGCCTTACCTCTCCTATTATCATAGGCACGGCATAGGTAGAAAATCTTACGTCAAGCTCAAGCTTAAAATTATCTATCGCTTTTATAAGACCGATGCAACCGACTTGAAAAAGATCGTTAGCCCCCTCTCCCCTGCCGAGAAAACGTTGAATAACGGAAAGAACCAACCTGATATTGCCGACGATAAGCCTCTCACGCGCCTTTTGATCTCCCTCCCTTGCCGCACAGAGAAGTGCCCTTTTATCTTTTTCCCCAAGAACCTCAAGCTTCGTTGTATCAAGCCCCGGAATTTCCACCTTGTTTACTCTCATATAGCCCCTCCCGTGTTAAAAAAATGCTATATGTTAAGTATTTCCCAAGGCATATATTTTAAACATTGTCAGAGTCGGAATTTAGAGGATTGCGAACAAAAAAGAGCGTCCGGCAAAACAAGTGCCAACGCTCTTTCTTTATGCGAGTTTTATTATATTTCCTTGCCCTCTTTATCGAAAAGCGGGAGCTTACCAAGACAGATAATATCCTTTCTGTTGATAGCGTCACCCTCGGCAAGAACCGCCATTTTTCCAACGACATTTCCGCCTACCGAATTGACGAGATTTTCAAGGGAAGCAAGAGAGCCGCCCGTGCTTATAACGTCGTCAACGATAAGAACTCTTTTGCCCTTCATATATTCTGCATCGGCGCCGTCTATATAAAGAGTCTGGCGCGCGGTGGTGGTAATAGACTGGGTGGTGCATTCCACA
>JAZORS010000105.1:0-7398 GCA_045656725.1 Eubacteriales bacterium
GTCCTCGGGGCTTTACAGCTTCGGTATTCCATATATCGGGCTTTATTCCGCCTGCTCAACGGCAACAGAGGCGCTTCTCGTTCTTTCCACCCTTTTATCATCGGGAAACATTCAAAGAGGCGCTTGCGTTACAGGCTCTCACAATTCAGCCGCAGAAAGACAGTTCAGAACACCCGTTGAATACGGAGGGCAAAGAAGCCCCTCGGCGCAGTGGACGGCAACCGCCGCGGGAGCTTTCGTTCTCGGACACGGGGGAAAAATAAGAATAAGAGAGGGAATTATAGGAAAGATAATAGACGGGCTCACAAAGGACGCCTCGAATATGGGCGCGGCAATGGCAAGAGCCGCTTTTGATACGGTTTACACTTATTTTTCTCTTTCAGACCTTGCCCCATCGGATTTTGATGCCGTTGTTACGGGCGACCTCGGCATTATAGGCGCGAATATGTTACGCGAGCTTCTTTCAAAGGAAATAAAAGGCATATCGGATAAGATTATAGACTGCGGAGAGATAATCTACGACAGAAATATTCAGGACTGCCATGCGGGCGGCTCCGGCTGCGGCGTTTCGGCATCTATGCTTGCGGCTCATTTTTTGCCCGAAATTGAAAAAGGAAGCATAAAGCGAATACTTTTCCTCTCAACCGGTGCTTTAATGAGCCCTATGAGCGTTTTACAGGGCGAGAGCATTCTGGGTATTGCTCCCGCATTAAGAATAGAAAGGTGTGAGGACGATTGAATTTATTTGTAAAAATACTGCTTGCCTTTCTGATGGGCGGCATAATTTGCGCCACGGCGCAGATTCTTATTGATAAAACCAAGCTGACACCCGCAAGGATTCTCGTTTTTACCGCCGCACTCGGCGTTATCCTTGGCGCACTCGGCATTTACGAGCCGCTTTTTAAAATCTTCGGCTGCGGCGTTTCCGTTCCTCTGCTCGGCTTTGGCGGTAACGTTGCCAAGGGCGTGCGCGACGCGGTTGTTGAAAGGGGATTTTTCGGAGTTATCGGTGGCGCGCTTTCCGCCGCTTCTATTGGTTGCACCGCCGCTTTGGTATCGGGATTTATTGCCGCGGTTTTTACAAAAGGCAAGCAAAAAAATCTTTAATTCGGGAGAATATACCCTCTCTTTTAAAAAAGAGAATTTTCCAAGAATTAAAACCTTATTTTTCTTCTTTTTTATCTCAAAATACACAATTCCGATTTTTTGCGGATTTGTGTATTTTTTTATTGGATTTTTCTTGCAATTTATTTATAACTATGTTATAATATAAATTAGTTATATAAAAAAGCTATAGTTATGCCTATTTTCAGGTAAAATTTCGCTTTGTTTTTCTTATTTTCAGTATTCTTTCGGAAAGGACTTTTTATGGACGAGCTTTCTATTATAAATCAATCTCTTTTAACCTTAATTAAAGAGAAAACGAATTTTAACGATCTCAGCTTTAATTTGTGGTTCGGTGACTTAAAGCTTCTCTCTATTTCAGAGGACACAGCCTCGTTTTCAACACCGACTCCGCTTCGCAGGTCCATTCTCCTTAATAAGCATAAAACTCTTATTGAAGAGTGCCTTTTTGATATTCTCGGATTTGACGTTGAAATTGATATTCAAAGCATCGAAAAAAACGACGAGATTTTCAAAACAAGAATAAAGGAAGAGGATCCGCTCGTTGAGGACGAGGACGTTGAAGAAAGAAAAAAGAATATAGACGACTATTTAAGAGCTCCGAGCGAGAGTAATAAAATAAGAGAATACACCTTCGATAATTTCATTGAGGGAGAGTCAAACAGATTTGCGAAAAACGCGTGCTATGCGGTTGCCGAATGTCCTTCTCAGGACGGATATAACCCGCTTTTCATCTGGGGACAGTCAGGAATAGGAAAAACGCATCTTCTTTACGCTATTATAAATCACTTAAAGAGAAAGCATCCCTTTTTAAAAATCGTTTATAAAAAAAGTGAGGATTTCATAAACGAGCTGATAACCGCAATTAAAGAAGGTGATACTCTCTCGTTTAAAAATTCCTACCGTAACGCAGACGTGCTTCTTATTGACGATATTCAGTTTATTTCGGGAAAGGAAGCAATGCAGGAGGAATTTTTCCACACCTTCTCCGCACTTTACGAGGCAGATAAACAGATTATTATCACCTCGGACCGTCCGCCAAAGGATATTAAAACTCTTGACGACAGATTAAGAACCCGTTTTGAGAGCAGTCTTATGGCAGATATCCTCCCCCCCTCCTTTGAGCTTCGCACGGCTATTATAAAGAAAAAAAGCGAGCAGATAGGCCTTATTATTTCAAACGAGCTTATTGATTATATCGCAGAGCGCCTTCACAACGATATAAGGCAGATTGAAGGGCTTCTTAAAAAAATAAGCGCGTTTAATTCCATTACTGGTGACGTTATAACGAAGGATATGATAGAAAAAGCTATTTCTCATATCGATCCCGGCAATATAACGACCGACGCTATGGTTGAAAAAATATTACAGGCGGTAAGCACTAAATATTCGGTTGACGTAAAAGATATAAAATCGAAAAAGAAAATGGATTATATAGTGAAACCGCGACAGATTGCTATTTACATAATAAAAGAGCTTACAAATCTTCCTTATGAAAAAATCGGTACAATTTTTTCGATGCACCACTCATCCGCAATAGCGGCTTACAATAAAGCAGATCTTTCAATAAAATCGATGATTGAAACGAGAAGTGTTGTTCAGAAGATAATAAAAGAAGTTAAGCCGTAAAACAGTTTTTCTTATACTTGTTAAGCTTTTTAAATTTAGTGACCGGAAAATGTTAAAATGTCGGTATTTCGCTGTCAAAATCCATGTTAATTTCTTTTTTGTTTTATTTCTTAATTTTTGACAGAGAATTGTTGAAAAAATAACCCTGTTTTTCCTTTACAACAAATAAGTTTTTTAAAGAAACACTACTTTTTGACATTCCCTATTACTAAAACATCTACATATTAAAAACATTCTTTCTTGCGCTTCGCTGAAAATTTAAAAACCGAAAGGATTTTATAAAAATGAAATTTACTGTATCTAAATCTACATTTATGTCAGTTTTATCACCCGCTATGGGAACGGTTTCAAGAGATAAAAATACAATTAACGTAATTGAGGGAATCCTTATTGAAACTCTTAATTCGGGAGAGATAAGAATTTCCTCGTTCGATATGAAAAAAGGTGTTCGTGCAACCTTTATCCCTCAGGAAATTGAAAGAACAGGAAAATATATAGTTAACGCACAGAGATTTTATCAGATAGTCCGTCTCCTTCCCGATACGGATATTACCGTTGATATAAGCGATAAGCTTAACTGTACGGTGTCTGCCGGAAAGGCAAGCTTCTCTATGTTTGCAACGAAGGGAGAGGATTTCCCGACGCTTCCTGAGCTTACAACCGATAACGGATTTTCTATTCCCACATCAACCTTAAAGAAGATTATTTATAAGGTAGCTCACTCAATAGCCGTTCAGGATAACAGAGTTTGCCTTACCGGTGCTTATTTCAAAATCAAAGAAAACAGCATTGAGGTTGTTTCTACCGACAGCTACACCTTCTCAAAATGTAACGTATCTTGCGATATCGAATCTATCACCTCTGACGGAGTTGATTATTCATTCATTATTCCCGGTGACGCTCTTGCGGAGCTTTCTAAAATTCTGCCCGATGAAGAAGATTTTAAAGCAGAATTCTTTATTTCAAGAAAGCACGCAATAATAAAGTGCGACAATATTGTTTTCTTTACAAGAACCATTGACTCCGAATACATAGATTACAGAAAAGTAATAGCAAACGAAAACGATATCATAGTTACTGTTGACAGAGAAAGCTTGCTTTCCGGTCTTGAAAGAGCTAATTTGATCGCGGAAGAAAAAATACAGGGAAGCGGAAAGAGCTACGTTAAGTTTATTATAAACGGAGATTACGTAAGCTTAACTTCGGCTTCCGCAAACGGAAACGTATCCGACGAGATGGACTGTGAGCATACGGGTGATGATATAGAAATTGCTTTTAACTGCCGTTATTTTATCAACACAGTAAGAGCAACTGACGGAGAAAAGCTCAGATTAACTCTTAAAGAATCAACAAGACCTATGACGGTTGAATCTCTTGATTCGGAAGAAAATATAAAGAGCTTTTATCTTATCGTTCCTATGAGAATGAGAGAAAATCAATGATAATAAAAAGATTTCTCTGTGAAAATTTCAGAAACGTAAAAAAAGGTAATTTAGAATTTTCTCCGGGAGTAAATTTGCTTTTTGGAGATAATGCGCAGGGAAAAACAAACGTAATCGAAGGAATTTATCTTTTTTCAAGAGGAAAATCATTCAGAGGCAGAGAAGACTCGGAGCTTGTTAAATTTTCCGAGGACGGATTTTATCTGAAAATAGAATACGAAAAGAAAAATCTTTCGGAGAATCTTGAATACGCGCTTTTCGGAAAAGAAAAACAGAGAAAAAAGAACGGACACAGGATTGAAAAAATAAAAGAGATGATTGGCTCTTTTAATTCGGTTCTTTTTTCTCCCGATGACCTTTTGCTTGTTAAAGAGAGCCCCGAATACAGGCGCGAGTTTATGAACGTTGCCATCAGCCAATACAATAACACTTATATAACTCTTTATTCAAATTATAAAAAAGCGCTGCAAAACCGAAATTGTCTTTTGAAAAACATTCAAAAGGGAGCAGGATATTACATAGACGAGCTTAACAGCTGGAGTGAATGTCTTGCACAATTTTCAAAGGATATTTACCTTGAAAGAATAAGATTTACGGAAAAAATCGAAAAGTGGGCAAAAAAGGTAATAGATGAAATTTCCGATAAAAAAGAGGATCTAAAAATCTCTTACAAATCAGATATAAAAAAAGAAACTCTCGATAAAGAAGAAATAAAAAGGGAATACGTAAGGATTTTTACAGAATCCCTTGACAGAGAAATTCTTGCGGGAACGACTCTTTTCGGTCTGCACAGAGATGATATGGAGATTTTTATAAACGGAAAAAGCGCGCGAAATTTTGCCTCTCAGGGACAGCAAAGGTCAATAGTTCTCGCCCTTAAAATGGCAGAGGGCGAAATTATAAAGGAAATGAACGGCGAATATCCAGTGTTCTTATTTGATGACGTTCTTTCCGAACTTGATGAAAGAAGGCAAAAATATATTCTCTCTAAAAAAGGAGAAAAGCAGATAATAATAACCGCTTGTCAGAAAAACGAGATAAACGATTATGCTGACAGAATAATAGAGGTTAAATCGGGAGAATACGAAATTTTAAAGTAAAAAAGGGAAATTTATGTATCTTCACATAGGAAACGGAGAAAGCGTCAGACCGAAGGATATAGTAGGAATATTCGATCTTGATACGGCAACGGTTTCTTCAATCACAAAAAAATATATTTCGGTAAATGAAAAACGGGGAAAAGTTGAATACAGCGACAGTGATTTACCGAGAAGCTTTATAGTAACGAAAAAGGAAAACAAAGAAAAAATAATACTTTCAAGAATATCAAGCGTCGGCTTAAAAATGCGTCTTGAAGGAGAAAAGGTATACGGAGAATAGGAAAAAAATATGGAAGAAATCAAAAACCTTAACACCGGCGAATACAACGACAGTCAAATACAGGTATTAGAGGGACTTGAAGCTGTAAGAAAAAGGCCGGGTATGTACATCGGAACGACGTCTATAAGAGGACTTCATCACTTGATTTATGAAATTGTTGATAACTCTATTGACGAAGCTCTTGCCGGAGAATGTAATTCCATAAAAATTACGCTTCATAACGATGGAAGCGTTTCCGTTGAGGACGACGGACGAGGTATTCCTTCGGGAATAAACGAAAAGCTCGGTATTCCTACTCTTGAAGTCGTATATACGGTCCTTCACGCAGGCGGAAAATTCGGCGGTGACGGATATAAAATTGCGGGAGGTCTGCACGGTGTCGGAGCTTCCGTTGTAAACGCGCTTTCCGAGTGGGTTGAGGTAGAAAACCACAGAGAAAACAAAAAATATACGGAAAGATTTGAAAAGGGTGTTGTTGCGCGCCCGTTTAAATGCGAGGGCGAATGTAATAAGCGCGGCGTTTACGTAAGATTCAAGCCCGACCCCACGATTTTCGAGGAAACCGAGTTTGAATATGAAACCGTACTTATAAGAATGAGGGAGCAGTCCTTCCTTAACGCGGGAGTTAAGATAATCCTTACCGACGAGAGAGAAGGAAAGGAAAGAGAAGAGGTCCTTCACTATGAGGGCGGAATTAAATCCTTCGTTGAATTTCTTAACGACGGAAAACGAGGAAACAAGGTTCACCCCGACGTTATTTATATGAAGGGCGAAAAGAACGGCTCTATCGCAGAGGTTGCGATGCAGTATAACGACAGCTATAATGAAACCATCGTTTCCTTTGCTAACAATATGTCGACTATTGAGGGCGGAACTCACGAAACCGGCTTTAAAGCGGCGCTCACCCGCGCGATAAACGATTACGCAAGAAAGAACAACTATATAAAGGGCGACAATAAAGGTCTTTCTGGCGAGGACGTAAGAGAAGGACTTGTTGCTATTATTTCCGTTAAGCTCACCGACGCGCAGTTTGAGAGCCAGACCAAAGCCAAGCTCGGAAACAGTGAAATAAGAACTCTCGTTGAATCTGTTGTTTATACGAAGCTCGCCGAATATCTTGAAGAAAATCCTTCGGCGGCAAAGCTTATTATAGAAAAATCCCTCGCGGCAAGCCGCGCGAGAGAAGCAGCAAGAAAGGCAAGAGAGCTTACGAGAAAAAATAATAAGCTCGACGTTTCAACTTTGCCCGGTAAGCTTTCCGACTGTAACGAAAGAAATAAAGACTTAACCGAGCTTTATCTCGTTGAGGGAGATTCTGCGGGTGGTTCTGCAAAGGACGGACGCGACAGCCGCTTCCAGGCGATTCTTCCGCTTCGCGGAAAGGTTCTTAACGTAGAAAAGGCGGGAGCCGATAAAATTTACGGCAACCTTTCAATAAACCCCATAATACAGGCGCTCGGATGCGGTATCGGGGAAGAATTTGATATTGAAAAATTAAGATACGGAAAAATAATAATAATGGCGGACGCGGACGTTGACGGCTCGCACATCCGTATTCTGCTTTTGACACCTCTTCATGCCATTAACCGACATGAAAAATATGCAAAGAGAGAGCAGATCGAGGAGAAAAAGAAGGAAACAAGAGCAAATTGGAAGCCCTCCACCGAGGTGTTTGAAGATGAAGAAGAATAAAAAAATTCTTTACGCGGCATCCACTGCCTCCCATTTGCGGCGCTTTCATATGCCTTATATTGAAGCGCTCAAGGAAAATGCCGAGGTCTATTTGATGGCAACGGGGGAAAGTCGGAGGCCAAGCGGTCTT
>JAZORS010000106.1:0-5438 GCA_045656725.1 Eubacteriales bacterium
TGGGCGTTCAGCGTCATCATTCCTGCCGTTTTTTCTGTGCTGCTGGCTACACGGCTGATGCGCATTCGCGATGGAATTGGCAGTCGATTTATGCTCAAGTGATGATAAATCGAAAAATATGAACAAAATGTAAACTTGTAAAAAAGTACTTGACAAACGAACCGAGTTGTGGTATACTATTATGCGTTGGAGGCATAGCTCAGTTGGTTAGAGTACTTGCTTGACATGCAAGGGGTCAGTGGTTCGAGTCCACTTGTCTCCACCATAAAATACAAGAAGCACCGTAGAGGTGCTTCTTGTATTTTATATTGAAGCTTAGAGCGAGAACCACCTCTAACGCTCTGCGTTAGATTGAGTTGCACCTACCGAAAATGCAGGATTACCGCAAAGCTTGGTGCAACTTTTTGTTCTGAGTCCACTTGTCTCCACCAAAAATCCTAGTTCTTCGGAACGAGGATTTTTTATCCAAGTCGCAGACTTGGCATATCATCACGCTTTAGCGTGTATCTCATCACCGAAGGTGTATTATCTGCGACTTGATGATATGCAATTTTCTCAAAATTGATGATATGCCGCAACGAGTTGCGAATGATATACACGGCTTTGCCGTGATGAAATAACGGCGCGAATGTGGTGCGCATACCGCCTCAGGCGGTATATTGCGTTATTTGCCGTGCCCGACCGGCAAATAGCAAAATTCACTTGACACTATCCGAAAAAAGTAATATAATTTTATATCATACTTATTTAAGTATTTATAGAAAGGATCAATAAAAAATGGATTGGCAAAAAATTCTTGATACAGTAACCGACTGGGTGCTCAATTCCGGTATTAAGGTGATTATCGCCCTCGTAATTTTGTTTATTTCTTTTAAAGTTATCAACTTCATCGGCAAAAAGATTGAAAAATCTCCCGAAAAAGGCAAGGTAGATAAAACCATCGCCAAGGTTCTGGCATACATTTTTAAACTCGGTCTGAAAATAGTGATTGCCATTTGCCTTGTCGGATACGTCGGCATTGACACCTCCGGACTTGCGGCGCTTATAACCTCATTCGGTGTTTGCATTGGCTTGGCTGTCAACGGCGCTGTCGCAAACCTTGCAGGCGGTGTTGTCATTATTCTTACACGCCCATTCAGAGTCGACGACTTTATCGAAGCGCAAGGACACTCGGGCACGGTTGAGGACATTCACATCACCTGCACCCGTCTGCGTACGGGCGATAACAAGGTCGTTTATATCCCTAACGGCGCTCTTTCCTCGGGCACTATCGTAAACTATTCCGAAAAAGACACCCGCCGAGTTGATTTCACCTTCTCTATCGGTTACGGCGACGACTTTGAAAAAGCGAAAAAAATTATTACCGATATATGCAGAGCACACGAGCTCGTTCTCACGGAAATGCCAATTTTCGTGCGAGTATCGGAGCATGGCGCAAGCAGTATCAATATTGTCGCACGTGTCTGGACAAAGAGTAGCGATTACTGGACTGTACACTTCGACGTTCTTGAGGCCGTTAAGACAGCGTTTGACAAAGAAGGAATTGAAATCCCCTTCAATCAGCTCGACGTTCACGTCAAAAACAGCTGAATTTAAGCCGAAACAGCTATGGATATTAAAAGATACTTAGAGCGCATCGGGATTTCTGAATGTGATGAGTTAACTGTAAATCTTGATTTACTCAAAAAGCTTCAAACAGCTCATATAACGAGCGTTCCTTACGAAAACCTTGACATTATATACGGCAAGGCAATATCTCTTAACGAAGAGGATATTTACGATAAAATCGTTACACGGCATAGGGGCGGATACTGCTTTGAGCTTAACGCTCTTTATGAAAAGCTCCTCCTTGGGCTCGGATTTCAGGTTGAAAGCTTCTTCGCAAGATTTCTTCGTGGGCAAACCGAAATTCCCGTAAGGCGACACAGAGTCCTCGTCGTTACCCTCGGGGCTGAAAGATACATGGCTGACGTCGGCATCGGCTCGCCCTCGCCAAGAGCGCCTCTTCTTTTAAAGGCAGGTATAACGCAGGAGTGCTTCGGCGAATGCTACCGCTTTGAGCGTGAGGAATTTCTCGGCTGGGTGCTATACGAAATGCGTGACGGAAAATGGCAGAAATATCTGTCGTTTACGGAAGAAAAACAGCTCGATATAGACTTTATTCAGCCGTCGTTTTACTGTGAAAAGCACCCCGATTCCATTTTCAACCGACAGGTTATGGTGGCAATTAAAACACCCACCGGCAGAAAAACCGTAGACGGCGACGTTTTTAAAATTTTCGAAGGCGGAAATTTAGTTTACATAAAAGAAAAGCTCGAAAAATCCGAGCTTGACGAAATTCTTTCCGCTGAATTTGGCATAAAAACATAATATAAAAGAGCAGATACGCAAGAAATCCTTGTATGTCTGCTCTTTTTATTTAAATGTTATTTAAATGCTTTTTGCCGAACTGTCGCAACGCTTAAAGTCCGCGCTTTTTCAAATCCGAAACCAGCTTTACGTAAAACTCTCTTACGTCAAAGCCCTCTCGGTTTTGCTGGAAAATATCACAAACGTCGGCATGGGAAATACCCTTACCCTTATCTGTTTTGATAAGAGTGTATTTTGAGCCCCATTCGAAAGAATTTATGCCAACGAGGCCGTCGTTAAGACCGTCGTATTTTTTAACGTAATGGTAAATAAAGTTCAGCGGGAACTTTCCCTCTTTTGCGTTATACAGAACCGAGCCCACGCTCTGCGTATATACGCCCTCGGGAATTTTCAGTTCATCATAAAGCGCCGTGCACCTTGATGCCGTAAGGTCGCCGACAGCGGCAAGAAAATCGGGATTTTTGTCGCCAAGACGCTTCATTGTTGCGTTATACGTAGCTGACACACTCTTTTTCAAGCCCGCAGAGCTTATTTCAAGCAAGCGTTCCGCAAAAATGCAGCCTTTGTGCGGCGTGTTCACCGTAGTAAGAGATGCAACCTTGGGCGCAAGACCTAATTTATCAAGTGCGTATTTAGAATCAAGTCCGCCCTTTGAATGCGCTATTATATTAACCTTTTCTGCACCGGTTTCTTTTAATATGTACTCTATTCGTTCAGCAAGCTCCCGAGCGCTGTCGGCGACGGAAAGCGCAGAATGATGCTCTCCGAAATAGACGCTTGCGCCGTTCTTTCTAAGCTCCTCGGGAATTCTTCCCCAATATTTAAAGTGCTTCCAATCTCTGAAGAAAACTCCGTGAACGAGCATTATTGGGTATTTTGTCTTGCAAACCTTTGAACTGCGCCTTGCTCTGTTGCGTTTTTCGTTCTGTATCTCGAAATCGACCTCGCAGGTTACCTTTCGCACGGTTTTTCTCAGCACAAAAATATTGATAATGGGCACCATTCCAAAAACTGCGCTCACAATACGCCATCTGACTCCAAGCTGTATTGAAAAGAAAAAAACGTACACACCGCCGTGAATAAACATAACAGCAACGCACACTGCGGCAAAAAGAAGAGATTTTTTAAAAAGCTCCATATCTCCGTGAAGACTTGCAATGCCCATAATGAAATGGATAACAAACGTAAAAAGAGAGGTAAGAACACTCAGGCTGAGAAGTATCGCCCCGTGATAGCAAAGGCGAAATCTTACCTTTTCTATTTTCATGTCGAAGCTGCCCGGCAAAAGATTTACTATAAGATAAAGAGGCACAGCAACGCCCCAAGCAAGCAGATGCCTGTCAATCAAAAAATATGAGTTTGCAACAAAAACTGCCAAAAACAGATAAAAAATATTCCGTGGCTTGAAAATGCTCTTCACTTTCCTACCTCCTTTCGCAGTTTTCCGTCAAAATGTCTTGCGCAAAGCTTGAGCTTTTTTAATTATAGCATAGAGCCCCTTTCCGAGTCAATCGGAAAAGGGCGACGGAATTAAAACTTGATTTTCGTTTTTTCGAGCGCTTTGTGGAATAGCACGGCAAGGACAAGGCACACAGAGCCCTGAAGCGCATTTGCAGGTATATTCACGAGCGCAGAGCCAAAGCCGTACAAAAATCCCTCGAAAACGAAGTATCCGGCAACCATAATGATTTCCGCCATAAAGCCGGATACAGCCTTTGCAATAAGCCCGCTTTTTTTCCCTTTTATTGCCTTGTAAATGAAATAAGCGGCAAACGCCATAGCGGTTTTTATGACGAAGGTCGCAGGAGCGTATATAATATATCCGAGGAAAATATCGGCAAGCGCCGAGCCAAGCCCTACGGCAAAAAATACAAGCCACGGGGCAAAGGTCCAGCCGGCAATTAAAACTATCGTGTCGCCGAGGTTAACGTAGCCCTTCATTGGCGTAGGTATCTTAACGATAAGCGTTGCAACGCACGAAAGTGCGGCAAAAAGCGCCGCTATTACGATTTTCCCTGTCGAATCCCTCTTTCTCATAACCCTCTCCCCGGTGTTTTTTAAAGAAATTATACACCCAATCTGACCGCATAAAAATAGCCAGAAAAAGAAGATTTTATATAACCAGATAACCAAAATAAGCCGTTTTGGTAAGAAAGCTTGATTACTCCTTGATTTTATGTTATAATTATTCAGAAAATGCGGAGGTTGTTTATGCGCATTAAGCTTTTTATTCAGGCAATATTTAAATTTCTTCTTGGCGTAGTTTTAGTTGGCGCTTTGATTTTTCTGCCCGCCGGAACGCTTTTGTTCCCTAACGGCTGGCTACTTATGGGAATACTGTTTTTGCCTATGTTTTTTGCAGGAATAGTTATGCTTATTAAAAACCCGGCTCTTTTGGAAAAACGGCTTGACGCCAAGGAAAAGCTCACGGATCAAGCCTTGGTAGTAAAGCTCTCAGGCCTTATGTTTATAGCAGGATTTGTACTTGCGGGCATTGGCTTCCGCTTATCCTGGTATATTCTTCCGACAGCGGCTTCGCTCTTTGGGGCAGTTCTTTTTCTCCTTGCTTATATACTGTACGCCGAGGTGTTAAGGGAGAACGCATATCTTAGCCGAACAATCTGCGTGCAAGAGGGGCAAAAGCTTATTGACACGGGGCTTTACGGCATAGTAAGACACCCTATGTACAGCGCAACGCTTTTTCTGTTTTTGTCTATGCCTATCGTGCTCGGCTCGGTTTATTCCATTCTCATTTTTCTTCTTTATCCTTTTATAATTGCAAAAAGAATTATCGGAGAAGAGAAATTTCTCGAAAAAGAGCTTCCCGGCTACGCTGATTATAAAAAACGTGTTAAATACAGGCTGATTCCTTTTATCTGGTAATGGAATTCCAAGCATTTTTATAAATTTAAGAAACGGCAGGGGCACGTAATGAAGTGAACCCAAAAGTTTAGACAAAAAATAAATATTAAATTGCTTGTGAATGAGCTCGGTACTGTACTGGGCTCATTCCTTTTAGTTTGAGAGAGATTCTATCATTGTTGTAGTAATGTATGTATTCTTCTAAC
>JAZORS010000107.1:0-4412 GCA_045656725.1 Eubacteriales bacterium
ATTATCTGTAAAACAAGGCGAATTATACTGAATGAGTTTACTTTTTAAACTTAATGCGTTATAATATGGCAGATTTTCTACAACTATCTAAGTTGCACCGCAGAGCGTCAGAACTCTGCGGTATAATTATTTTTCTCCTTCCCATTGACACGAGCGAGATTAAGATGTATAATAAATAAAAGATTGATAAATCTTTAACTATCTTTAAGGAGAATATAAAAATGGCAAGATTTGTACTTAACGAAACATCCTATCACGGCAAGGGCGTTATTGCTGAGATAGCAACTGAAATCAAGGCACGTGGTTTTAAAAAAGCATTTGTTTGCTCAGACCCCGACCTTATCAAATTCGGTGTTACAAAGAAAGTAACCGACGTTCTTGACGGAGCAGAAATCGCTTATGACATCTATTCCGAAATCAAGCCCAACCCCACCATTGAAAACGTTCAGGGCGGTGTTAAGGCATTTAAGGCAAGCGGCGCTGACTGTATCGTAGCGATTGGCGGCGGTTCTTCTATGGACACCGCAAAGGCAATCGGTATCATCATCGAGAATCCTGAATTTGCAGACGTTCGCTCTCTCGAGGGCGTTGCTCCCACAAAGAACAAGTGCACACCCATTATCGCAGTTCCCACAACCGCAGGTACTGCCGCAGAAGTTACAATCAACTACGTAATTACCGACGCTCAAAACAACAGAAAAATGGTTTGTGTTGACGTTCACGATATCCCCGTCGTTGCAGTTGTTGACCCTGATATGATGGCTTCTATGCCCAAGGGACTTACCGCAGCAACAGGTATGGACGCTCTTACACACGCAATCGAGGGTTATATCACAGCAGGCGCTTGGGAAATGAGTGACATGTTCCACATCAAGGCGATTGAAATTATCGCAAGAAGCCTTCGCGGTGCAGTTAACAACACCCCCGAAGGACGCGAAGGAATGGCTCTCGGTCAGTATATCGCAGGTATGGGCTTCTCGAACGTTGGTCTTGGTATCGTTCACTCCATGGCTCACCCCCTTGGCGCTCTTTACGATACACCCCACGGTGTTGCCAATGCAATTATTCTTCCCACAGTTATGGAATACAATGCACCTGCAACCGGCGAAAAATACAGAGATATCGCAAAGGCAATGGGCGTTTCCGGTGTTGATGCTATGACTCTTGAAGAAGCAAGAAAAGCTGCTATTGATGCAGTTAAACAGCTCTCCAAAGACGTTGGTATTCCTTCTGACCTCAAGGAAATCGTTAAAGCAGAGGATATCAACTTCCTTGCGCAGTCCGCTTTTGATGATGCTTGCCGCCCCGGCAACCCCAAAGCAACAAGTGTTGAAGAAATCAAAGAGCTTTATCTCAAGCTTATGTAATCAAATCGACAACTACGGCAGTTGTTCAATTTCATTAGGATAAACCGAATAAAAAACGGCAGAAGTATTGTTTAAAAACAGTGCCTCTGTCGTTTCTTTATGTGTATTCTATAATTAATCTTGAAAACTTGCATTTTTCTGTAAAACAAGGTGAATTATGCTGATAATAAAACTATGAATAAAAAGGGCTCAGACGAACTGAGCCTCTTTTAATATTTTACTACATTCGGTAAATACACCGAATTCTTCTATTCGCTTTGCGGCTTTTATGAATTGTTTATAGTAACGCTTGTTTCTTCCGTGGATATCACTGCCAAGCGCAACGACAACACCCGAAGCTAACCATTTTTTTAAGCTTTTTTTAATAAAAAATCCTGAAAGCGCCTCGGCATTTAACTGGATACTTGCGCCAAGAGCAATGAATCTTTCGATGTCACTCGATTTATATCTGTTAGCATGTGCTAAAACTACTTTAAAACCGTTTTTAATAAGGGCATCGACACTGTCAAACATCGCATCGGTAATTTGCGTAAAGGGCAACTCTATTAACAATACATTGGTGCCAGAAACCGCAAGCATCTCTATATTCGCAAGGGCTTCAATTCCCTCGCACAAAAGAATCTCAGCAGAAAGTACAATTTCTACGTTTTTAGCTTCGGCAATCATTTTTAAATTTTGATATGCTCGATTTCTTCTTACAAGAAAATCTTTTACGGTATGTAAGTTGGGATAAAAGTGCGGTGTCGCTACTATTTTTTTGACACCGACACTTTTTGCCATTGAAAGCTGGATGGCAGATGTTTCAACGGAATCGCTTCCGTGGTCCGCCCCCGGTAAAATATGAGCATGAAAATCTATAAAAGAAACATTTTGCATCATTTTATTCCTTTTTCTAAAAAGAGAGGCAAAGCGCCTCTCTTTTAGTTATAAAGTTTTAACAAACCCTTCAAGAAGCTGTGCTATTCTTTCTGCCCCCTTATCCGAGGGATGAAGTCCGTCGGGCATATAAATTTCTTTTTGGATTTGTATTGATGGTTGAATTCCGCTTACGCTATACAAATCAAGAATGGGAACAGAATAATAAGCGCAAACCTCTTTCATTGCGTCAACATACTGCTTTAAGCTATAATATTCTTCCCTGTAAATATTATTTTTTCTAATCTCTTCCTTACGGTGAAGGGGCGTCATAAACATGAGACGCGCATATGGAAATTTATTTACAAGCTTTTTGATTAACATGTGAACAGCGCCGTAAAAGCTATATTCACCATCATCGGCAAAACCGCCAAGCGGAGCATCTCCGTGGCCGAAATCGTTAGTGCCGCCGAAAACAACAATCAAATCCGGATCGGTTTCCACGATATCGTCAACACGAAGTATAAAATGGCGCTCAGCCGCCGACTTATTATCGAAATAAGGAGTTTTTTGATTCGCGATTCTAGAACCGCTTACTCCGTAGTTACACTGAACTGCACCGGTATTTCGGGAAAAAACATCTGTATATCTGTTTTCCTTTGAACTTGCGCCAACGCCCTGCGTAATACTGTCGCCAAGGAATACGACCTTTTTACCTCTTATTTCCATTATATCTTCCTCACAAAAGATACATACCTGAATTTACTGCTTTTTTGAAGAAACAGACTGGTCGTTCTGAAGCATTCCGTTATCGGCAACGGTTTTTGTCCAACCGATTTCGGGAGAATAATAAAGCTTAAACACATCACCCGTATATTCGGGATTCATAGAATATACGTTAATACCGGTCTTAACGCTTACAACATTTCCGTCATCGTCAAGAGTGTAGTTGGTTCCGAAAACACCGTATTGAAGCAAATTGCGCAGATACGTATCAGTGTTGATAGCATAGATAACCTGCATTGCTCTCTCGTTATAGTCTTCGCCTCTGTCAACAACCGCGAAAGCAGAGCCAAATGCGGTGTAGTTATCAGCGGTAGGATATGTAACAACGTTGCAGTAATTACCTGCTGCTTCAAGCTCGGCTTTAAGCGCGTAACCGCCGCGGCAGGTATATATGTAGTCAGATGCGTTGTAACCGTTTTTAGTCAAAGTATCGATGAGGTCTTTTGCATCTTCGAGAGAATCATAGTTTTCAATTTCGGAGGGCACACCGTAGTTCTCGATTACCGCTACCTGCTTGTTAACTACGAGGTATTCGTATTCACCGATTATGCGGTTATTCGGAACAGCAACGATATTTCCGTCAAGACGCGCTTCTTCAAGGAGCGCTTCGGGAATCGAAACGTTAAGAGATCCGAAATCATCAGATTCAAAATATTTGTTGAGAATTGCGATTTTTCCGCGAGAAATAAAGTCGTTCATCATAGCAGGACTGGTAATGAGAACGATATTAGCGCCGGTAGCATCATTAGAATCAACAGCGGAAGAAACCTTATCATAATACTCATCGGGCGTGAGATAAGTGATATTAAGCTTTGTCATAAACTGTTTTTCCGTATACTGAGTAACCATCTGAGAAACGGTATCGATGGCGTTCTTATCAGTTTCGGGATTGGTAACAAGGTAAAGATTAAGAGTTATCTCCTTTTTAACCTCGGGTTTATAATCATAGTTGGGAAGATATGAGCCGATTTCATCTTCCGAGCATGAAACCATCATTCCGCACGCAAGAGCGATGCAAAGAATAAACAGCAGAACTTTTTTCATTATAAATTAACCTCCGTGACCGGTGACTTCAATAGAATATTTTACACTAATATTTTAAAAAAGTCAAGACAAATTTGATAATTAAATATAACTAATATGTAAATATGTAAGCAAAAGCACAAAGTTCTTACAAACAGTGAATTCCTCTGCGATTTTGCTTTAATTTGCGAGATAATCTTTAAGCGTCTTTGATCTTGACGGATGTCTGAGCTTACGAAGCGCCTTTGCCTCTATCTGTCTGATACGCTCACGGGTAATCTGGAACTGCTTACCTACCTCTTCGAGAGTACGCGGACGTCCGTCTTCAAGGCCGAATCTTAACTTAATTACCTGAGATTCACGCGGAGTCAAAGTATTGAG
>JAZORS010000108.1:0-7235 GCA_045656725.1 Eubacteriales bacterium
CTATAATTTAATCTGAATAAGTATTTTGTCGTTTAATGTATAAAAGGTTCGGGTGAGGGAAATGAAAAAAGTCGGAAATAACTACGGAAAAAATATAAAAAGCTTGTCTGCAAAGCGTGAAGGCATCAGTAATAATATTTCTGATGAATGTAAGATCGTAGGCAGAAATGCAGTTCGCGAGCTTCTTTCGGGTGATCGTGATGTAAATAAAATTTTTGTTCAGCGCGGAGAGCGCGAGGGCTCTATAACTATGCTCATCGCCATGGCAAGAGAAAAGAAAATAGCAATCAATGAGGTTGAAAAATCGCGGCTTGATATGCTTTCCGGCGGCCTTTCCCATCAGGGTATTATAGCTATTGCGGCAGAGCATAATTACTCAACGCTTGACGATATGCTTCTGCTTGCTGAAAAACGCGGTGAAGCTCCGTTTATAATAATTTGTGACGGCGTTGAGGATCCCCATAATCTCGGCGCAATCATAAGAAGCGCAGATTGCTGCGGTGCGCACGGAGTAATTATTCCAAAGCGCCGCGCGGTTGGCTTAACTCCTATTGTATCAAAAGCATCTGCGGGCGCAATTTTTCACGTTCCCGTAGCACAGGTAACTAATCTTTCAATGACTATTGACGAGCTTAAAGAAAAGGGCTTCTGGTTATATGCCGCAGATATGGGCGGCGCGGAATATTATAAAACCGATTTTAGCGGAGCGGTGGCGCTCGTTATGGGAAGCGAGGGATCGGGCATTTCCCGACTCGTCAAGGAAAAATGCGATTTTACCGTTTCAATACCCCTTTTTGGAAATATAAATTCGATGAATGTTTCTTGTGCGGCGGCTGTAATTCTGGCCGAAATAGCAAGGCAACGTCACGGAAAGGATGGAAAGTAAATGCCGAACAGTAGCGGTGATATAAAAGATATTTTAGCAAAAATATCTTCCGAGCGCAATTTACCGAAGGCTGAAAGCGGAGAGCTGGAATTTGAGCTTGGTGTACGAAAGAGCGAGCCGATTTCCGAAGAAAAAATCGAGCCGCCCGAAGAAGACGTAAAAAGTGATGTTTCCGCGGATGACGGGGAAGAGGCAGACGCCGAAATTCCCGATATCTTTAACCTTGCCGAAACCGAGGATCAAGCTAATACGGACAGTGAAAACATATACCGTTTCAGAACTACATATATGCCGCGCTTCGAGGATATAGAAATAACTTCTGATAGCGCACCGGTTGATGTTGGTGAGCTTGACGGGGAACGAATAGATCCTATGGCGGAGCTTCATCCCGAATCATCCCCTGATGCGATAGAGGTAACTGTCGACAATAAAGAAGATTTGATCGACGAAAGCACAACGGTGTTTAAATTTTCGGATGAAGAGGCAGAGCAGGAGGCAGATTTGCCTCTTGAAGAAACTGCTCCTTCTGAAGTCGTTGTGACTGAAAAAGCAGAAGAAGCTTCGGTGGCGCAGATTACCGAAGAAAAATCAGAGCCCCCGCGCTCTGACTCGGAAGAGCCAAAACAAGAAGCTGAAAAAGTCCCGGAAAAAGAGCCGGAGAAAGTACCGGAAAAAGCACCGGAAAAAGCACTGGAGAAAGTACCGGAGAAAGCTCAGGAGAAAGTACCGGAAATATACGTGCCGACAGAGGTATCCTTGGTCGAACACATTAAAGGAGTTGGCGATCCAATTAAGGGTGAAAACTCCAAAAACGAATATAACAGCGTAAAGAGCAGGGAATCTCTAAAGGATAAATTTATTGATACGATTTTAAGCATCAAAGTTCGTCTTTGCGTTGCTATCGTTCTTGCGATTGGTGTTTTTGCATTCGAAAACGTGCGCCTTCTCGGCATTGACCTTGCTTCGCTCTTTCGGCTCAATGCTGTAAACGGGGCGCTTGCGATAATTGATATGCAGTTCGTTATCTGCCTTTTCCTTGTCACTTTGCCCGAGGTCATTCCCGCCATCAAGCGCATTGCTTTCAGAAGCTTGACCTCCGAGATTCTGATATTGCCTGCGTTTGCCGTTTATCTGATATACACAATCAGTGTTATTTCCGTCGCGGCAAGCGGTGATTACGTTTTGCTCGGATTTATGTTTTCTGTTTTTGCCGTTTTCGTAATAGTGTCCTCACTCTATAAAAAATCGGCAGATTTCAAAAATTTCAAAAAAGTATCCTCGCCTGAAATCAAAACTGTGGTGGATAATAAGCCAACAAGAACTCTCGAAAGAGAGAATATAGCCCTTGACGGCGTTATAGAGGAGCATAAATCAAAAACGGCAAGGACTTTTAAAACCGAGTTCGTTGCGGATTTCTTCCATAGAACGAATAAAAGCTCGGAAAAACCGGAAAGACTTTTGTTTTTAATTTTTGTTCCGCTCGGAGTTGCGCTCTTAATCGCGCTTCTTGTGTTCTTCATCTACGATAAAACTTATACTTCATTAATAACCAATTTCTCGGTTATTTATATGTTTTCGCTACCCGTGTTCTCGGTAATAACGTATAGATTGCCTTATTTCCACGCGGCAGAGGAGGCTTTGTCCGGCGGCGGCGTGATAATCGGCGAATCGTCTATGCACGATTATTCCGGTGTTGACGTTATATGCTTTGAAGATACCGAGGTTTTCTCCGAAGAAGACGTCAATATTCAAAGAATAATGCTTTACGGCAACAATGAAAATCTGACAAAGGCCGTAAGGCAGATGTCTGCGCTCTTCATGAACGTCGGAGGTCCTCTTGATGCAATTTTTTCCGGTTCGCTTGACCGCAAATGCGAGCCGGCAAGATCGGTTTGCATTAAGGAAAACGGAATTTCTGCCGAGCTTGACGGAAAGAAAATTATGGCCGGAAATTACGAATATATGATTAGCGAGGGTGCTAATATTCCCGAGGATAAAGAGGAGCAGACGGCCGCTTTTGGCTCAACTAAAACAATGTATGCCGCGGAAAATGGCGTAGTATATGCGAAATTCCTCATTTGCTACCGTTTTTCCGAGGAATTCACTATGCTTCTTTCGCAAATGCGCGAGGCAGGCATAACGCCTCTTGTTTATACCCGTGACCCCAATGTAAACGGGGAGCTTTTCAAAACGCTTACAGCCGGAACTACCGATGTGCGCGTTCTCAAAAAAACAAGCTTGCCTCACATTAGCTTTGCCCCCTCCAAAATAAGTGCAGGTATGGTAATTGACGGCGAAAAAGAGTGCCTTGTCAATATGATAATTCTTTCGAAAAAATACGTTAAGCTTGAATCAACCGTAAAAATCACGGAAAGAGCTGCTCTTATAGCTGCGCTTGCGCTTGGCGCGCTGCTCTCATTTGGAGGTATGCTTTCCGCATATTCGGTGCCTATGCTTTCTCTTTGGCAGATAAGCTGGTGTGTTGCACTTTACATAATGAGCAAAAGTGTGTTCAGAATCTTGAAAAAGGATAAAGAAAAAGATGCAAAATAAAAACCTGTCCTCCGTTTTGAAATCGGTTTCAAAGCCCGGTAGATATATCGGCGGAGAATATAACAGTGTAATGAAAGACAAGGCGGCTATAAAATGCCGCTTTGCTTTCTGTTTTCCGGATACGTACGAGATAGGAATGTCAAACCTTGGAGTGAGAATACTCTACGACGTTCTTAACAAGGATAAGGATATCTGGTGCGAGCGCTTCTATGCCCCTTGGACGGATATGAAAGCCGAAATGGAGAAATATTCTCTCCCTCTTACCTCAATGGAAAGCCATGATGAGCTTCGCGCGTTCGATATAGTCGGCTTTTCCTTGCAGTATGAGCTTTGTTATACAACGGCGCTTTCAATGCTGAAGCTTGCCGGTATTCCGGTTTTCGCAAAGGATAGAAAAGAGGAGTGTCCCATAATCGTTGGCGGCGGACCTTGCGTCTACAATCCCGAGCCGGTCGCTGACTTTTTTGATATTATCAATGTCGGAGAGGGCGAGGAGGTGCTTCTTGAAATATCGCACCTTTATATAAATATGAAGGAAAACGGCAGCTATACGCGAGAGGGCTTCTTGCGTGAGGCTGCAAAAATCGAGGGCGTTTACGTGCCGGCTTTTTATGATGTTAGCTATAACGAGGACGGAACGATAAAGGCAGTAACCCCGAAATACGGGGATATTCCCACAAAAATAAAAAAGCGCATAATAAGCGATCTTGATACGGTTGAATATCCGGAAAAGCTTGTTATGCCGTATATTGAAACGGTCCACGACCGTATAGTTCTCGAGGTCTATCGAGGCTGTATAAGAGGTTGCCGTTTCTGCCAGGCGGGAATGGTGTATCGCCCGATAAGAGAAAAGAGTCCCGAAACCCTTTGCCGAGCCGCTAAATGCCTTTATGAAAATTCGGGATACGAGGAAATTTCCTTGATTTCGCTTTCCATCAGCGACTATTCTCGCCTTCCCGAATTAACGGATAAGCTTCTTGAATGGACAGATAAAGCCCACGTAAGTCTTTCTTTGCCGTCGCTCCGAATTGACAGCTTTTCGGAAGAGCTTATGAAAAAGGTTTCAAGTGTCAGAATGGGTGGTTTGACCTTTGCGCCCGAGGCAGGAACTCAACGCCTTCGCGACGTTATCAATAAGAACGTCAGCGAGGAAGACCTTATGCGCGCGGTCGGAATCGCCTTCAAAGGCGGAAAATCAAGCGTTAAGCTCTACTTTATGAACGGACTTCCGACGGAAACCATGGAAGATATAGAGGGAATTGCCGCTCTTTCAAAAAAGGTTATTGACGAATATTTCAAACTGCCAAAACAGGAACGCCCGAGAGGCATTTCGGTAACAATAAGCGTAGCATGCTTCGTTCCAAAACCGTTCACACCGTTCCAGTGGGAAAAGCAGGATAGCTTTGCCGAGCTTCTTGAAAAGCAGGAGCATCTCAAAGAATGTATTACAGATAGACGAATCAAATATAACTACCACGATGCCAAGCTTTCGTTTATTGAAGCGGTACTCGCAAGGGGTGACAGACGCCTTGCCGCCGCTATATACGAAAACGTCGAGAGTGGCGCATATCTTGATGCGTGGGATGAATACTTCAGCTACGACGCTTGGATGAATTCCTTTGAAAAAGCAGGGGTTGACCCGTCGTTCTACACAACGCGCGGCTTCGGTCTTGACGAAATTTTGCCCTGGGATATTATTGACTGCGGCGTAACGAAAGCCTTTCTTTTAAGAGAAAGAGAAAAGGCGTATAAGGGAGAAACCACCCCGTCCTGCGCCGAGCATTGCAGTGGCTGCGGAGCGAATAAACTCGGAGGTAAAAACAGATGGTGCAAGTAAATACCCCCATAACCGCAAGAATTAAATTCAAGAAAATAGGCGGCTTGCAGTATATTTCCCATCTTGATTTGGTCAGAACTATGCACAAAATCATAGTTCGCGCGAATTTGCCTATCTGGTATACGGAGGGCTTTAATCCAAAGCCGAAAATGGTCTTTGCAGCGCCGCTCTCTATCGGAACTGAAAGCTATACAGAGTATATGGATCTTCGCCTGACGGATAAAATTTTGGAGAGCGAGATTATGGAACGCCTTAATCTCAATCTCACTGATGAAATGCAGGTTACGGAGGTCTATTATCCCGAAACGAAGCTTTCCGAGCTTAAATGGCTTGATTATACGATTTCGATTAAAACCCTCGGCGCAAACGAATCACTTGCGCAAAGGTGTAAAGAGCTTCTTGAAAGCGATATTGTCGAGGTGGAAAAGAAATCAAAGCCCGGCGAAGAAAAAAAGCTTATGAATATAGCGCCGCTCGTTAAAAGCGCGGAGACCGCCTTCGACGGAGAAAACATAGTAATTGATGCCTGTCTTTCGGGCGACCAGTCAATGTTTTTAAATCCCGAATACGTGGTAAAAGCACTGGTGAAGGAGCTGGGTATCCTTTCAGGCGGCGATCCAACGGCGGAATACTATTCCATCACGCGAAACCGAGCATATTTTGCCGATATGTCAGAGTTCAGATAATTAAAAAATACTTTCAATATTAAAAGAGGATAGCTGCCCGAGATGATGCAATGCATTTTCCAGGCAGCTTTTTGCTATCAGGGCTTCATTAAAATCGTTTGCCTTAATTGCGCCGTTGATTTCCGAGAAAAATATATCAATATCGGTAAGATCGTCATGGCTGACAGATAAGCTTATAAAAAGCTCGTTTTTTCTGTAAATTTCGTAAATTTCTTTATAAAGCTCCTTGATATCGTTTATATTTTCACAGGTGCTTTCCGTTGATATTGAATAAATCTCGGATACCGTTTTGTTAATAAATACAGAGTTGAGCACGATAGCAGAGAACAGAATAATAAAAATGAGTATTGCCGCCTTGAAGCCCATCAGTTTCTTTCCTTTCTTATTATATTAATAGTTCCGTCATCGCTTCTTGTCAGAAGAAAAATATCCTTCGTTTTGATTCCGAGAGCTTTGATTTCCGAGTCAAGTCGTTCTCTGGATATGTTTGAAAGCTTGAGCCCCTTTTCCTCAATTTCGCCGTCGATTATAAGAGCATGAGATATTTCCTCGCCTTTTTTGATAACGGAAATCTGTCCGTTTTGTTCAAGAATGGCATAATTTATATCCTCTATTTTGCCTGCCCCCGATGATCTTGCGGCGGAAATAAGCTCGTTTACAGACAGTCTGTTTTCTCTCAATGCGCTTTGTGAGAGCTTTCCCTTGTAAATTAAAAAAACAGGATCTCCCTCAATAAGCCGTTTCATTTTCTTTGTTTTGTTCTTTACGGTAGATATTATTATTTCAATAACAAGAATAAAAAGCGCCGGAATCAATCCGTTAAGAAGCGGAATATCAGGATCCGCAATAGGCAATGCCGCAATTTCTGAAATAAGAAAGGTTGAAACAAGCTCCGACACCTCAAGCTCACCTATCTGGCGCTTTCCCATAAGCTTGAGCAAAACGCCAACGGCGAGGTAAATTATCAAGGTTCTCACAAAAATCGCAGCCATTTCGTTTAAAATCTCCTTATATGCGTATAATTTTAATTATTTGAAAAAAGAAATAAAAAATTACAATTTTTTTGAAAAAAGGTATTGACAATCGCTTTAATGTGTGATAATATAATAATGCGCCTCGATTTTGGCGGCGCAAATTGCTCATTGAAAATTGAACAACAAAAGAAATCAAGAGCACTGAAAAGTGCAGAGATCTTGTCAATAACACTTTGAAAAGAAGAAACTCAAAACAAGTAAGAAGCTAGAAAAAAGCTCTGAAAAAGGGATTAGGTTGT
>JAZORS010000109.1:0-9077 GCA_045656725.1 Eubacteriales bacterium
GTGAACGTTTCCTTCCGCTTCAACGTAGAAGTAGTATTGCCACAAGAGCTCCTTCATAGGTCTGCTTCGCAGAGAGCGCATATTAAAGCCGTGGTTTCCTATTACCTCAATCGCCTTCGCAAGCGCGCCCGCCTCGTTTCTTACCGTGAAAAACAGTATAGTGTGTATATTTGAGTCGGAAAGAACGAATTTTCGTTCCGAGCGAGAGAAAATCGCAAACCTCGTTGTGTTGCTCCTGCTTGCATTTACGTTTTCTGCAAGAACTTTAAGCCCGAAGCGCTTTGCCGATTCCGCGCTGCCGATAGCTGTAAGATTTGGATTTTGCATCTCCTTCACGTGCTTTACGGCAAGCGCGGTGTTGGCAAATTCGCCGGCGGATAAACCGTGCTCTTTTATAAAAGAGGCGCACTGCGCAAGGGCTTGGGGGTGGCTTATAACCTCTTTTGCGTCCTCAAGAGTTGCGGAGGGTAAGCCGATAAGATCGTGAGAAACGGGCAAATCGAATATTCCGTTTATGTAAAGAGAGCCGGAAAAGGCAAGGTCTGTAACCTGACCGACCTCTCCGTTGTAGCTGTTTTCGAGGGGAAGCACAGCGGCATCGCATTCGCCGCAAACAACGGCGCAGTATGCATTTTCAAAATCCGCAAACGAAACGCTTTTCGCATCGGGGAAGAGCTTTTCCGTGGCAATGTGAGCAAATGCTCCCTCTGTTCCGGAATAGGCAACCGTCATGCCGTTCATTATCCGCGATTGGTATTTTTTTGATTCCTCTATCGTTTTTTCAAGAAATGAAACGTAGTATTCTCTTATCGTTTCGTTTTCAACGTATTCGGAATTGCGCTTTATAAGCTCGGCTTCTCTTGCTTTGTCCTCTATCGGTAATCCGTGCTCTATTTTGTGAAGTGCAACGTTTTTTGCGGCCTCCATACGTTTTTGAAAAAGAAACGCCATTTCCTTATCAACTTCATTTATTGTTTTTCTTGCTTCATCGAGTAATGACATAGTCGCTCCGTTCCGAGCTTGCGCTCTTGTTAAAATGCATTGTTAACACTGTTAACTTGCAAATATCCTTAATAATATTATAAGGCTGTTTTGAAATTTGTCAATAGAAATTTTTAAAAAAACTAAAAAAGTATTGAAAAACTAAAAAAAGTATGATAGAATTGATTTGATGTTAACACTATTAACTTTTGGAGCGAATATGGCTGAAAAATTTATTGAAGATGACGTAAGAACCCGTCTTATCCTGTCGGGTGTGCGTGAAATCGAAGAAAACGGAATAGGTGATTTTTCGTTGCGCCGTGCCGCTGAAGCGGCAAGAGTTTCCTGTGCCGCGCCTTATCGGCATTTTAAAAGCAAAGAGGCGTATATTTCCGCTATTTATTCGTATCTTGCGGGTATGTGGTCGCTTATGCTTTCCGAAATCGAAAGATCCTTTCCATTTGATAAGAAGGCAGTATTCAAAGAGGCGTTTCTTGCCAACGTTAAGTTTTGGCTGGCAAATAAAAATCTGCGTTCCGGCATAAGCTTTTTTGACGGTAGTTCCGAAATTTCGCTTTCTGATTTCGATTCGAAAATTTTTAAAACGGCAGAAGAGTATTTCGCGTCGAAAAAAACGCCGAAAGAGGAAATCGTAACTAAAATTTCGCTTCTTCGCTCGGCTCTGTACGGATATATCGCTCTTTACGACAAGAGTAAGCATTCGTGCGGTGGGGAATATTTCGGGCAAATCGAAAAATCTCTTGATTCGGTTTTAAACTGAAAGCTCTAATACAAAAACGGCAGAGAGGGTTCTGCCGTTTTTGTATTTATATGCCGAATGCCTGGTTTATCGCGCCGCCAATGATTTTTGCCGAAACCTTAACAATTCCGTCAATTTCTCTCGGGGAAACGAACATCGGCTCTCCTGTGAGCATTCCTTCATTCGAAAAATGTCTTGAATCCATAACGGTCGGAACGCCGATTGCAATAACCGGTATTCCGAGCGCCTTTTCGCTTATTGCGCCGCGCGAGTTGCCAACGCCGCTTCCCGGATAAACACCCGTGTCGGAAATCTGTATAGTTCTTCCCAATCGCGCGGGAGAACGTGATGCAAGCGCATCGATAGCAAAAACCACGTCCGGCTCTATTCTGTCACAAATTCCCATAACCTGCTCTGCCGCGTCAATGCCACTCTTTCCCGAAACGGCAGGAGTTATGACGGCGATTTCGGAGCATTCAAGCTGACCCCACCGCTCTTTATCGCAGGAGAAAATCTGCATAGTGGCAACTACCTCGTTTGCCGAGCGCGGACCTACGGAATCAGGGGTGAATTCGGGGTTTCCAAGCCCAACTACCAGAATTTTTCCGGGAATAATTCTGTTTTCGTCGCAAATTTCGCACAGCTTTCTTGCAATTTCGTCTGTTGCATCTTCAATTTCGTCTATTATAAGGTTGTCCATTCTTTCAAGATTCAGGGTGGAGTAAACACCGCAAGGACGTCCTATCGCGGCTTCTCCGTCCTTGCTTTTGATTTTCACGGTTTCCCACGAGCCAACGCTGGATTTTTTCTTCTCATATTCAACTCCCGCAAGCTTTTTGTCCGCCGCGCGTCTTTCAACCGCAAGGTCGGTAAACAGGGAAATTTCCGTTTCCTCGCGCTTTTTAAAGTAATCGTACATAAATTCCTCCGTGTCGGTTTTCTGAAAAAAGTATGGCCCGAAGCGGCTTTTATATTCACTGCATAAAGAAACTGTCAAAAATGCACAACAAACACCGCATATATTTTGCGAAAATAAACAAAAATATTTTTCGTGCGAAATAAAGATTGAAAACAAAATGATTTTATGTTAAAATAACATATATATTTGTATTTCGGCGAGTTCGGGAAAAATATCGGGTATTTCATTTTTGCTCTTTCCCGTGTTTTGATTTGCCGATTTCTTATAACCGCTTATTTGGCGGATGGAGGATTTATGAAAAAGATTGTCAGTCTTGTTCTTATGATTGCGCTTTCTCTCGGAATTGTTGCGGCTCTTTCTTCTTGCGGAAAAGCCCCGAAGGACGAGGGCGCTCAGATCGCTGTTTATCTCGGTGAGGAGGTTTATGATTTTGACCCCACCGATTATTACGTTAACCGTAATGCGGAGCAGCTTATGTCGATGCTTTACGAGCCGCTTTTCAAAATTAACGAAAAGGGTAAGCTTGAGCTCGCGGCGGCAAGTGACTATTCGGTAGATGAGGAAGAGAACACTATCGTGATCAATATTGATGAAAGCTATTGGTCGGATGGGGTTCAGCTTAAAGCGGCAGATTACATATACGCTTGGCGTGACCGTATTCTTGATCCGAACAATGCTAATCCCGCGGCGGCACTTTTCTACGACATAGAAAATGCTGTTCAGGTTAAGAACGGTGAGAAATCCATATACGATTTCGGTGCGGTTGCAAGCGATATTTATGAAATCACGATTAAATACCGTGAGGGCGCGAACTACGAGCAGCTTTTAAGAAATCTTGCTACCGTAGCAAGCTCTCCTGCAAGACAGGACATAGTAGGTACTGCATCCGGGCATTGGTCAAAATCTCACACGAGCATCGTAACTAACGGTCCTTTCAGAATCTCCTATATTGATTTTGGAACTAATGAATTCACTCTTGAAAGGAATCTTGGATATCACCAGAATCCTTCAACCGTTGATTTTGATAATAAGGTAATTCCCGGCGCGCTCGTTTCCTTTATTAACGGTGCCGGCGAGGAGCTTCTTTTCACCTATGAGGATATAACAAACAAGGCAGTTTTCATTATGCTTGACGCTAGCATGGATATGAGAGCTGAATCCGCTGATTTGGCAACTTACGCCGATGATCTTTCGACTTATACCTATGTTTTCAATACTACAAATCCTCTTTTCGCAAATCCCAAAGTAAGATATGCGCTCTCCCTTGCCCTTGACAGAAAAGCGATGGCAGCAGAGGTAGCAGTTTTTGCAAAAGCAGCCGAAAGCTTTGTATCCGCACCTATCGCAGATAAGCTTTACGAAGACCTTGATAAGCCCGTTTCGGCAAGCGCCGATGCAATCAGAGCAAAGGAAATCCTTGATTCCGTTGACCTTACAGGCGTTTCTATGAGCTTCACCCTTTCCGTTAACGATGATGAGGTGAGCGTGGCTCTTGCAAAGATGGCAAAGGAGGCTTGGCAGGCGCTTGGATTTAACGTAACCGTAAAGGCTGTCAAAAACATTAAAACAACAGTGTACGATCAGGGGATTGCATCCAATATAGAAATAATTGATTCCGGTATTCAGGTAATCGCCAAGAATGCAAGCTACGGTGTGTATGAATACGATGTGTTAGGTCTTGATTGGCAGATGTATTCCGACGATCCCTTCGTTGCGCTTTCTGCATTTACCTCCTATATGAACGGCTGCGGAACCGATTTCTCGACCGGCGCATACAGAATGAACATATCTGCCTGGTGGAGCACGGAATACGATGCGCTCATGGCAAAAGCATATAATGCAAAAACTCCCGAGCAGAGAGCTGCAGCACTCAGAGAAGCAGAAGCTTTGCTTCTTGAAAGCTGTCCTGTAATTCCCGTACTTTACAACCGGAATTTCGTCTTTTCAAGCGATCTTATATCGGGTATTGAAGTAGACGGATGCGGTAATTTCATTTTCACGAAGGTTAAGCAGAAAAATTACCAGAGTTATCTGCCCGCCCCCGAGGAAGATCCCGATAATGAAGACGAAGGGGAAGAAACTGAAGAATAATCAGTGAAAGATCATCAGCACGGCAAAGGTTTCTATGCCGTGCTGATGATAATTTGTAATAATATAATGAAAAAAAGAGAATTTGTGCTAAAAGATATAACCGATATAAAGGTTTTCGTTCTTTATGTTCTTGATCATATCGCATACCCGATAGATCAAAGCTCTTTAATGAATATAATCAGCGCGTCAACCGGTGAAATTTCCCTTGATTACGACGAGGCAATTCGCATGATGGCGGAGAGCGGTCACGTTCTTTTTGACGAGGTTGACGGTGTAGGGTACTATATGATTTCCGAGCTTGGTAAAATGGTAGCGCGCGAGCTTTACGATACCCTTGATAAGAAATTTCTTGAAAAGAGCATTGAAATCGCGGGCAGATACCTCTCCTTTGCCAATAGCGGTGTCAAGGCGCAGTCCAAAATCGTACAGAATAGAGATAAGAGATACGAGGTTTCGCTTGTTGCCGAAAGAGGTGACGGAGTGCTTATGGACGTGAAGCTTACAGTTAATTCCGAGCTTGAAGCCAAGGAAATTAAAGCTAATTTTGACGCGCGCCCCGAATCCGTATACCGCGGCCTGCTTCTTTCTGCCACAGGAAGAATCGAATATCTCAAATAAGTGCCAAAAATTTGTGCAAAACGACAAAAATCGAGGTGAGTTTATCCTCAAATATGTACAAATAAATAAAAATTTTAAACTTTTTTTTAACAAATCTATTGACAAAGATTATAATTAAAGATATAATAGGCATTAAGGTAAAAAATATGACCGATTATAAGAAACTTGATAACACAGAGCTCATTGAACTGTCGCAGGCAAGAGATGATCTTGCGTTTGCCGAGCTCGTCTTTCGTTATACGCCTCTTATGCGCAAGGTCGCGGGAGGTTTTATCCACCCTCTTGTCAGCGAGGATGAGGCAATGGCGGAAGCTTGTATCGGGCTTCACAAAGCGGTTATGTCATTTAATCCCGACAGACGCGGAATAACCTTTGGGCTGTATGCAAGAATTTGCATATACCGTCGCCTTTCCGATTTGTATTCGGCAAAGGAAAATAAAAGGATTGATGCTGAGTCGGAGATTGACGTGGATAAGCTTGGCGCATCGGCAAGCGCATTGTCGGTGCTTCTTTTCAAGGAAAGAGTTCAGAATTTTATTTCCGTTGCGCGTGAGATTCTTTCGGATTATGAGTATCAGGTTTTTCTTCTGTATATACAGGGGTATGATACGGAAGCTATGTGCGAGTCACTGTCCAAGGAGCGCAAATCCGTTGAAAACGCAAAGGCAAGAATGATTAAACGCCTTCGCAGTGAGGGAAATCGTTTTTTGGACCTATAAATTTTGTTTATATGCCCGAGTAGCTTAAGGGAGAGCGTTGTTTACAAAGGCGTCGGTTGAAATCCGTCCAAGGGCAAATTTTTATAACCTACAAAGAAGGAAGAGAGAAAAAAGCATGTACCAGGACAAGACATTGAAGTGCAAAGAATGTGGCAACGAGTTTGTGTTCACCGCTGGTGAGCAGGAATTCTATGCATCTCGCGGCTTCGAGAATGAGCCCCAGAGATGTAAGGAATGCCGTGTCGCAAGAAAGAATGCGCAGAAGGGTGCAAGAGAAATGTTTGCAGCCGTTTGCGGCGAATGCGGCAAGGAATGCCAGGTTCCCTTCAAGCCCACGGAAGGCAAAGCTGTTTATTGCAGCGAGTGCTTTGCTGCAAAAAGAGCTGAGAACGCTTAATCTTGCAAAAAGCATGTGATGCTTTGTTTAAACAAATGCATACCGAAAAAGAAAAACACGGGAAATTTGTTTGCTTTCCGTGTTTTTCTTTTGTTTATGGTGAAATAAAATCTGAAGCTTGGTATTGACAAAAGAAATTATCCGTGATAAAATAGTCATTGTTATATAACATATGTTATTCAATGGAGGAAAATTATGCCGCCAAAGGTAAAAATAACAAAAGAGGATATCGTTAAAACCTCGCTTGAGCTTGTGAGGGTGCACGGTAAAGAGGGAATCAATGCACGAGCTATTGCCGCAAGCTTGAATTGCTCCACCCAGCCCGTTTTTTCTAATTTTGCATCGATGGAAGAATTGCAGAAATGCGTAATCGCGGCTGCATACGAATTATATCTCGGTTTTCTCAAAAATGAAGCGGAACTTGGAAAATATCCGAAATATAAGTCGTTCGGTATGGCATATATACGCTTTGCGAAGGAAGAAAAGGAGCTCTTCAAGCTTTTGTTTATGCGTGACCGAAGCGGAGAGGATATGTCGCTCTCACCCGATTTTGAAGAATCCGCACTAATGCTAATGAAATCATGCGGTGTCAGTATTGAAAAGGCAAGATTGATGCACCTTGAAATGTGGACCTGTGTTCACGGTATAGGAGCTATGCTTGCAAGCTCTTTTTTGCCGCTTGAAATGGATTTGATCAGCGATATGCTGAGGGATGTATATCATGGAATACGGGCGCGTCACGCAACGGAGGATATAAATGGAATCAATTAAAATTGACGGTCTTACGAAACGTTACAAGGATGTCACAGCGGTTGACGGCTTGTCACTTTCTGTTGAAGAAGGCGAGCTTTTCTCTTTGCTTGGTGTAAACGGGGCAGGTAAAACCACAGTTATTAAAATGCTTTCCTGTCTTACAGCGCCAACTGAAGGCGACGCATATCTATTTGGAAAAAGCATTCGTCGGAATGGCAGTGATATAAAACAGTTTATAGCGGTATCTCCGCAGGAAACCGCTGTCGCGCCGGGGCTCAGCGCGCGTGAGAACCTTGAGCTTATAGCGGGTGTTTACGGCTTTAAAAAAGATAAGGCAGTAGCTAAAATTAAAGAGCTTACAGAGCTTTTGGGGCTTGACGGCGTAATTGAAAGAAAGGCAGGCAAGCTTTCCGGCGGATGGCAACGCCGCCTCAGTATTGCAATGGCGCTTATCAGCGATCCGAAAATACTTTTTCTTGACGAGCCGACACTCGGGCTTGACGTTATTGCCAGAAGTGAGCTTTGGGATATAATCAGGGAATTAAAAGGAAAAGTAACCGTCGTTATGACTACTCATTATATGGAGGAGGCAGAACAGCTCTCCGATAGAATCGCCATAATGAAGGATGGAAAGCTTCTGATTTCAGACACTCCCGAAAATATAAAAAGAATAGCAAATTCCGAAAGCATAGAAGAGGCATTTATTGAAATAATTAAGGGGGCGAAAAGATGAGAGCTTTAACGTTTGCAAAACGAAACGCGAAAGAAATTATAAGAGATCCGCTTAATTTAGCTTTCGGTTTGGGATTTCCTGCCGTTCTTCTCGTTTTACTCACCGCGATTCAGTCGAGCATCCCCGTCAGTCTGTTTGAAATAGAGCATCTCGCGCCCGGTATTACGGTATTCGGGCTCTCATTTATGACGCTTTTTTCGGCAACTCTTATATCGAAAGATAGGGGGAGCGCCTTGATACAGCGTTTATACACAACGCCGATGAAATCACAGGATTTTATGCTCGGTTATACCTTGCCGCTTGTTCCAATGGCGGTTTTACAGGCGCTTTTTTGTTACACGGTTGCGGTGATTTTGGGATTAAAGGTGACCGTAAATATACTTTATTCTCTCGTCTTTGTTATACCCGTTTCCGTTATTTTTGTCGCACTCGGGCTTCTTTTCGGCAGCTTTCTTAACGATAAGCAGGTAGGCGGAATATGCGGCGCGTTGCTTACCAACCTCTGCGCTTGGCTATCGGGCGTTTGGTTTGATCTCGAACTCGTCGGAGGAGTATTCAAAAAAATTGCCTATCTTTTGCCTTTTGTTCATGCCGTTGAAATGGAGCGTGCTTTAATAGCAGGAAAATTTGCCGATATATTCCCTCACTTTTGGTGGGTGTTGGCGTACGGCATATGCTTGCTCGTCGCGGCTGTTCTTGTTTTCTTGCGTCAAATGAGAAAGCAGTGAACTTTCGAAAAAAAGAATATAAAAACAAAAAGTGCATCGCAAAATCTTTGATGCGCTTTTTGTTTTTTAAAAGAGATGCACTGAATTCGGTTATAAATATTTGATAAATATTTTCCCGTACGTATATACAAATCGGAAAAAATATGCTATAATTTGATTTAAGAAAGTATTTTGTCGGTTTTTGCATATGGTAATAACCGCTTTTAAATATAAAAGACAAACGAATAAGCAAGTAATAAATCGGGTGGATAAAATGAAGAAAAACGGGATTAAATACGGAAAAAATAAAAATAATTCAGCACAAAACCGCGAAAACGTCAGGGAAAACCTTTCTGATGACTCTAAAATTATAGGCAGAAATGCAGTTCGCGAGCTTCT
>JAZORS010000110.1:0-8284 GCA_045656725.1 Eubacteriales bacterium
GATCGCAAACGAGGTATTTTGCCGTGATAATCTTGTTTTCTCAATGAAGGGAAAACGCAAAAAGGTAGATACCGCAAGAATAAACGAAATACTTGACAAGCTCGGTTAATCTTACAGGGGGTTAATTGGATAAAATATTAAGGGGCTGTCGCATTTAGGCATAAGCAAAAAACAAGAGGCGTTGTGGAGAAACACAGCGCCTCTATAACATTATGTGCAAAACTAATAATATTCACAAAACGACATTTTTGTTAAAGCGTGTTGTTCCGTTTCTTTTTATCGCTTGGTACAATGAAGTCACAACAAAAACAAACCGAAAAGGAGAAACAAAATGAACACAGACAAAATCTACGCAGAATCTATCGCAAAGGAGTACGCCCCCAAGGACAACTCTAAAATTGTTGCACTCCGCAAGCTCGATAGAAAGGCAAAAATGCCGGCAACTATCTTCACATATACTTGGGGAATTATTTTTGCACTTATATTTGGCACAGGAATGTGCCTTGGTATGAAGGTTATCGGTAGCACTATGCTTCACATGGTACTTGGCATAATCGTCGGAATTGTCGGCATGGTCGGATGTGGGGTAAATTATCCCATCTACAAGAAAATTCTTGAAAACGGCAAAAATAAATTTGCCTATGAAATTGTAGAGCTTGCAAGAGAGATCAGCGAGGAAAAATAAAGATTAAGAGGGGGCGGTTTTATGAATAAAAACGAAAGTAAATATTTTAAAACAGCAATCAAAATGGACGAAGCCCTCATTACGCTTCTTGAAAAGAAGGACTTTGAGTATATATCAATCAAGGAAATTTGTGCTACGGCAGGGGTAAACCGTTCGACATTTTATCTGCATTACCAGAACACCTCAGACTTACTAAACGAAACTGCAAAATACATTCTGGATAAGCACTTTGCTTGTTTTTCAGCCGATACCAAAGGGATTACGGAACGCTTTGTAAATTGCGAGCTTGGACATCTTATATTCATAACGTCAGAATACCTTGTGCCATACCTTACTTTTATAAGGGATAATCAAAGTATATTCAAGGTGGCTATAAAACAGTTTAACTCGTTGAATATGGACCGAGTGTACGGTAAAATGTTTGAGTACATCTTTAATCCCATTCTTGAACGTTTCCACGTTCTCGAAAAGAAACGCACATACGTGATGAAGTTTTATCTTACGGGCATATTCGGTATTGTTACGGAGTGGCTTGATAAGAATTGTTCCGACGATATAGATTTCATAGTAAAAATAATTATTGATTGCGTGATTGGTGAGAGGAATCTCGATGGAAAGAACTCTTAAAAACGCTCTTATCAGCTTAGCGGCGAATACGGCGTTTTCCGCATATTATCTTATTTTGGGTGTTTTGTGGGATTCGCAGTGGCTATTGAACGTCGGATCATATTATTTTGTTCTGAGTTTAGTTCGTTTTGTGGTGCTGAGAACAAAAAACGAAGAACGCTTTGTCACAAGATTTACGGGTTGGATGTTAATAATACTGTCAGTTACTCTTGTCGGAACGGTAGTTCTTTCGCTGCTGAACGACAGGGGGCATAGGTTTCACATGATATTGATGATAGCGATTGCGACCTATGCTTTTACAAAGATTACGCTTGCAACAATAAATTTAATAAGATCTCGGCATAGCACCTCGGCAAAGCTCATAACGTTGCGAAACATATCATTTGCCGATGCATTTGTATCTATTTTTGCATTGCAGCGCTCAATGCTCATATCATTCGACGGAATGAGCGAAACGGAAATTGTGATTATGAACGCAGCGCTCGGCTCGGGCGTGTGCGTGCTTGTATTTCTGCTTGGTATCAACCTTTTAAAGAATAAGAAAATTATATTCAAAACCTTGAACTCGTGAAAAGCGCAGTCAAATCCAAAATTATGGGGCGGGCTGTCGTGGTTTTAATAAACAAAACAAAAAAGACTAACGAAAAGTTTTCGTTAGTCTTTTTTACCTAAAATCCCTGATGCAACGCTTTTTATTATTTTTCTTCGGGATTTTTCGATATGTGCTTAAGATATGCGTTGATAAATCCGTCAATCTCGCCGTCCATAACAGCGTCAATATTTCCGTCCTCGTAGCCGGTTCTGGTGTCTTTGGCAAGAGTGTAGGGCATAAATACGTAGCTTCGGATCTGGCTGCCCCATTCAATGTTTGCTTTGTTACCCTGAATATCCTCGATTCTCTCGAGCTTTTCACGGAGCTTTATTTCCATAAGCTTTGCTTTAAGCATTTTAAGGGCGGTTTCTTTGTTTTGAAGCTGGCTTCTTTCAGTCTGACATCCAACTACAATGCCAGTCGGCTTGTGTACGATTCTTATTGCGGAGTCGGTCTTGTTAATGTGCTGTCCGCCCGCTCCTGATGAACGGTGGGCGGTAATTTCCATATCCTCATCTCTAATAACAATCGAATCGTCGTCTTCGAATTCGGGCATAACCTCAACGGATGAGAACGACGTGTGGCGTCTTCCCGAGGAGTCAAAGGGGGAAATTCTTACAAGGCGGTGAACACCGTTTTCACTTTTGAGGTATCCGTAAGCGTTAAGGCCCTCGACCATAATAGTTGCGGATTTCAGTCCTGCCTCATCTCCGTCAAGCCAGTCTATAAGCTTAACGTTAAAGCCGTGCTTTTCGCCCCAACGGGTGTAAAGACGGTAGAGCATAGAAGCCCAGTCCTGCGCCTCTGTTCCGCCTGCTCCCGGATGGAATGAAACTATGGCGTTGTTTTTGTCGTATGGGCCGGAAAGAAGAACCTCAATTCTTTTTGTCTCAGCCTCTTTTTCAATGAATTCAGTTTCCGAAACGACCTCATCAACGCTCGATTCGTCGTTTTCCTCGATAGCCATTTCGCAAAGCATAAGGGTGTCGTCAAGCTTTGCCGAGAGGGCGGTGTAGCTTTCAACCTTGTCTTTAAGCTGTTTTATTTCACGAAGCACACGGGAAGATTTCTCAGCGTCACCCCAGAAATCCTGTACGAGCGTTTCTCTTTCAAGCTCCCCGGCACGTTCTTTTGCTTCTTCTATTCTTAACTGATTGCCAAGCTCACTGACAACGTCTATAAGCCCGGTCAATTTTCTTTTCGCTTCTTCAAGCGCAACGATCATGTATCAAAACCTCCAAAATGGATAGATTACGTTATAACCATTCTATTTTAGCATAAAAAGGCTGAAAAGTAAAGTATAGGAATGAAAAAATATATTGCAATTTAAAATATTTTGTGTTATAATTGTAGAGCAAAAGTAACTTAGGAAAATTAAGGAGAATAAAAAATGGTAGTAACGAAGAATACACTTATCGGAGACGTTCTTGATTTTAACGTAGAAACGGCGCAGTTTTTCTTTGAAATCGGAATGCACTGCCTTGGCTGCCCTCATTCAAGAGGCGAGTCTATAGAGGATGCTTGCGCAGTTCACGGAACTGATGCTGATCTTCTCGTTAAGAAGATAAACGAGTTTCTTAACAAATAAATGAAAATTACAAAATTGAGTCCACGGCTTGCTTCTGCGGCGGATTTTGTGAGGTGGGGCGCAGTGCTTGCCGACGTTGGAACGGATCACGCGTACCTGCCTCTTTTTTTGCTTGAATCGGGAAAAATAGAAAAAGCGATTTGCACCGATATAAATAAAGGCCCGCTTGATTCTGCCAAAAGAAACGCCGAGGAGCTTGGGCTTTCGGATAAGATAGATTTTATACTGACCGACGGAGCGGGAGCGCTTTCGGATATTCATGTTACGGACGTTTCCGTTTGCGGTATGGGCGGTGAGCTTATCGCCGATATTATAGAGCGTGCGCCGCATCTTAAAAATCCGCAAATCCGCCTGATTCTTCAGCCCATGTCGAAGCAATCTCACTTAAGGCGCTATCTTCAAAGTAACGGCTTTAATATAATTGAAGAAAAATATACGAAAGAGCCTCGCCATGCATACGTAACTATTCTTGCCGCATTTACCGGAGAAAAATACGAAATTTCCGAGATTGAAGCCGAAATCGGCAAATTGCCGCTCGATTTTAGCGACGTGGCAAGGGTAAAATACATAAATATGCGTGCTTCCTCCCTCGCCCGTGCGGCAGAGGGTAAGGAAAAAACCTCAGGAGGCGAAAGCCCAGAGGCAGAGCTTCTTCGTGGGATACGAGAAATTATGAAAGGACAGAGAAATGACGGTTAAAGAGCTTTACGAAAAAATATCCCTTTTCATTCCCGAATCGTTAAGTGAGGAATGGGATAATGACGGAATTATGTGCTCTGCAGACACGAGTCAGGAGGTAAAAAGAGTCCTTCTCACCCTTGACGTTACCGAGGAAATAGTCGACTACGCCATCGAGCGCTCCTACGACCTTATAATATCGCACCACCCCCTCATTTTCCGCCCGATTCCCACCATCAATGAAACGAACAATGTGTCAAGAAAGATAATCAAGCTGATAAATAACGGTATATCCGTGTTTTCATTCCATACAAGAGCCGATAAGGTAAAGGGTGGTGTAAACGACACTCTTGCGAAAATTCTTGGGCTTGGTAACGCCGTTGCCTTTGGCGAGGGTGAAATGGGAAGAGTCGGCACGCTCGCCTCTGAAATGGAGTTCGAGGTTTTCTCAGAGCAGGTTAAAAATGCTCTTGGGGCAGAGGGTGTCCGTATAGCGAACGCTTATAACACCGTAAAAAAGGTAGCCGTTCTCGGTGGTGACGGAAAGGATTTCGTATCCGATGCAATAAAGTCGGGCGCAGATACCTACGTTTCCGGAAGACTCAGCTATAATATTATGGAAGAAGCGGCAGAGCTTGGAATCAACCTCATTGAAGCAGGGCATTATTACACGGAAGCGCCTGTATTGAATTTCTTTTCTGAGCTTGTTTCGGGAGCTGATATTTCGATTACGGTCGATTTTGCAGATTCTAATATGATAGAAATAATATAAGCAAAAATGGGGGCTGTCGCATTTAGGCAGAACCAAATAAAAAACGGCAGAAGCACATTAAAACAGTGTTTCTGTCGTTTCTTTATGCGAATTTAAGAAAATTAAGGGTGAAAACCTACGGTTTTCTTCGTTTTTGTTGAAGTTTTTTATTTTATCTTTGATTTACTTTAATTCTTAATGAGACATCCCCCTGATTTTTTCTAACTGAAATCGGGAAGCCCGTCTGCGAGCTTATCAAGAAGCAAAGCGCTTTCCTTTGTGACCTCGCATAAGGGAAGCCGAAGCTCGCCCCCGCAAAGTCCCATTCGTGAAAGTATATACTTAACCGGAGCAGGATTGGTTTCAATAAAGAGTCCGTCGCAGATATTGACAAGCGCCTTTTGTATCAGAAAAGCGCCGCGGGCATCACCGCTGAAAAAACGTTCGCAAAGCTCGGCAGTTTTACACGGGTATAGGTTTGATATAACGGAAATGAGCCCCATAGCTCCAACCGAGAGGGTTTGGCATATTGCCTGGTCAGCCCCCGAATAAAGATATAATTCGTCCCCGAAAAGCGAGAGTCGGGATAATCTCTCAAGTGAGTCGGAGGCCTCTTTTATGCCTACGATATTCTCATGCTTTGATAGCTCCTTTAGCTGTGTAATCGTGAGATTCACGCCTGTTCTTGTCGGAACATTGTAAAGTATTATTGGCAAATCAGTAGCTTCTGCAATCTCAAGATAATGCCTTGTAACTCCGTTTACCGTTCCTTTGTTGTAATAGGGAGTTACAACAAGTATTCCGTCACAGCCCGATGCCTTTGCGGCTTTTGCATGGGATATTGCGGTTTTCGTGTCGTTAGTTCCTGTTCCCAAAACAAGCTTGCATCTATCCTTTATCATATCCCGTGCCGCATCGAAAAGCTCGTACCTTTCAAAATCGTCAAGCGTTGCAGCTTCGCCCGTCGTTCCGCCTATAACGATGGCCTTGATTCCTGCTGAAATTTGTCTTTCTATCAGTAGGGAAAGAGCCCCGTAATCTATTTTTCCGTCTTTAAAAGGGGTTATAAGTGCCGTCGCCGCCCCTTTGAAAATTAAGTGTTTTTTCATTAAAATACCTCCTGCCCCTTGAAAAATCCGAGTGCCTTTGTTATAATGAAATAAGATATTATTATTTTATGATGCGAGTGCTTCTTTTGCGAGGGCGAAAATGAAAGAACAGATAAAAACCATAACCAACGAAAGAATTAAATCAACGCTTACGACCCGTGATTTTTATTACGAGCTTCCCGAGGAGCTTATCGCTCAGTATCCGAGCGAGGAGCGTGATAAGTGCCGTCTTATGACGCTTGATAAAAATTCGGGAGAAATAAGCCACAGGATATTTTCAGATATAATTGATTATCTTCGCCCCGAGGATATGCTCGTCGTTAATTCCTCAAAGGTCATTCCTGCCCGACTTATCGGAACGAGTGATAAAACAGGCTCTGATATCGAGCTGCTTCTTCTTCGCATTTTGGAAAACGGTAACTGGGAAACGCTTGTCCGCCCCGGAAAGCGTGCGAAAATCGGCGCATCCTTCTCCTTTGGCGGAGTTCTTCGAGCGACCGTTATTGACATAGTTGAGGGTGGTAACCGTGTAGTTAAATTCGACTACGACACCGAAAAATATAAAACCGTATACGAGGTCCTTGACGTTATCGGCAATATGCCCTTGCCCCCCTACATAACAAAAAAGCTCGAAAAGAAGGACGATTACCAGACGGTTTATGCAAAAAAAGAGGGCTCTGTTGCCGCACCTACGGCAGGACTGCATTTTACAGAGGAGCTTATCGAAAAAATAAAAGAAAAGGGCGTAGGCTTCGGTGAGGTTACCCTGCACGTAGGACTCGGCACGTTCAGACCTGTTAAAGTTGATAACGTCGAGGAGCATCTTATGCACTCGGAATATTTTTATATTTCAGAGGACGTTGCAAACGAGATTAACCGCCGCCGTGAAAACGGAGGCAGAATTATTGGCGTAGGAACAACGAGCTGCCGTGTTCTTGAAAGCGTTTCCGACGAATCCGGAAAAGTTCACCCCATGACAGCAGAAACAGCGATTTTTATATACCCCGGTTACAAATTCAAAGCTATAGATGCCTTGATTACGAATTTTCATCTGCCTGAAAGCACCCTTATAATGTTGATAAGCGCCCTTGCCGGCAAAGAAAACGTTATGCGGGCTTACGAAGAGGCGGTGAGAGAACGGTATCGTTTTTTCTCCTTCGGCGATGCGATGCTGATTGTATAAATCGTCCAATACTGCGTTAAAGCTTCGACTCGGTCAAATCGCCGTAGGTGGCTACGGCTTCATTTCCCTCGCTTGCTTTGCCTTGTCTTGAACGATTTCTCCTAATCAGCAATAATTTTTTGCTTCACCCTTACGCCTCTTTAAAATCACTGAAACGAAAGGAAAAAATATGAAATTTGTGTGTCCTAAATGCTCGGCTGCCTTTCGTTTTTCGGAGGCAGGCTCCCTCGTTTGCGATGCCGGTCATTCCTTTGACAGAAGCCGGGAAGGATATTATAATCTTCTTCTCTCGGGCTCGGGCGGAGTTCACGGTGACAATAAGGAAATGATTTCTGCAAGGCGCAATTTTCTTAACACCGGCGCTTATTACCCGATGGCAAAAAGAGTTTCGGAGCTTGTAAGCGAACTTGCGCCCAAATCGGCCTCGGTAATTGATATGGGTTGCGGTGAAGGCTACTATACCGACCTTATAGAAAAGACATTGAAAGCACGTGACGGGGAAAGCTTCGTTTCAGCGCTTGATATATCAAAGGACGCCGTGCGCTTTGCCGCAAAGAGAAACAAGAGCGTTTCTTTTATCGTGGCGTCGTCGTACAAAATACCGTCGGAGGACGAAAGCTTTGACCTTGCCGTCAATATATTTTCCCCTCTTGCCATAGAGGAGCTTGGGCGCATTTTAAAGCGTGGCGGAAAATACATAATGGTTATTCCGGACAAGGCTCACCTGTTCGGACTTAAAAAAATCCTTTACGAAAATCCTTATGAAAACGAACCCCAGCCAACCGAGCTTTCGGGATTTCGCCTTATCGGCGAGGAAAGGATTTCTTTTCCTCTTTTTCTTGATAGCAAAGAGAAAATTGCGGGGCTTTTCAATATGACACCGTACGCATACAGAACGCCGCCTGAAAGCAAGGCTCGCCTTGCCGAAAAAAGCTCTGTTGAGTGCCGTGCGGAATTTATAATACTTTGCTATGAAAAACTTTAAAACGATAGATTTGGAGAAAAAATGGACGTAAAACACGGAAAATATCTCGCAGTTGACTACGGTGATGCAAGAACAGGAGTAGCAAT
>JAZORS010000111.1:0-6933 GCA_045656725.1 Eubacteriales bacterium
TCCTCTTTCTTCATAATTAAATTTGGTTATAAGAGCCTGTGCCGTTTTTGACGAGCCCATAGCTCCGTATTTGAAATAAAGCTTTGCCATAGCTTTTCTCCTTTTATATGCTGATAAATTCAGTATATCATATTTTAAGAGAAAAATAAATAGCTTTCTTTAAATATTTTGGATAAGAGCTTCCGACAGGCCTTTTGCGCCTTATTTTTTTAGCCGGTTTTTGAATTTGGGAAAGATTTTTTAATCTTACCTATGCCCCGTGTTAAAATAAATCGGTATCCTTTGGTATGACTTGGTTTTAAAAAACAGAAAAATGACAATTTGAGTTTGCAAAAAGCAAGGCGTTTTTCGTGTGCACGTAATATATTGACATTTTTTACATTTGGGTGTATAATTCTCTTATAAATACTCGCTCGGCTCGGAGGCCGAGCCCGAACTTTTGAGGTGTAATATGATAAAGATCACAAACGGACTCGTTGTCGCAAACGGGATAATTGAAAATAAAAACGTTTACGTTGATGGCGGTAAAATCACAGAGGTAAGCACTCTTGATAAGCCTGCAGAGCGCACGATAGACGCCGGCGGAAGATACGTCAGCCCCGGATTTATAGATACTCACGTTCACGGCGGCGGCGGCGCAGATTTCATGGACGGCGGAATTGAGCCAATGAGAATTGCGGCAAAAACGCATCTTATGTACGGAACTACCTCGATAGCTCCCACTACCCTTGCATGCCCCTATGCCGACCTTAAGGAAGCGCTTATCTGCTTCAAGGAATTTTCTCTTGAATCAGGTAAAAACGGAATGCCCAATCTTCTCGGTATGCACTTTGAAGGTCCTAACTTTGCTCCCTCGCAGGCAGGCGCACAGCCGCCCGAATATATATATCCCCCGAGAGAAAACGAATACGAGGAGCTTCTTAAAATAGCAGAGGGCGCTATCGTAAAATGGAGCTTTGCTCCCGAGCTTGAGGGCGCATATAAATTCTGTGAGAGAATCGCAAAGGCAGGCGTTGTTCCCTCGATAGCTCATACGGATGCAACCTACGAGCACGTTCTTCGCGCTTATGAGCACGGCGCGAAATGCTTCACGCATTTCTATTCGGGAATGTCCACTATAACAAGAGTCGGCGGTTACAGAGTTCCCGGCGTTGTTGAGGCAGGATATTTGCTTCGTGATATGTGGATAGAGATTATCGGTGACGGAAGCCATATCCCTCCGATACTTCTTGAAATGATAGTTAAAAACCGTGGAACAGACCGCATGCTCCTTGTAACCGATTCCATGAGAGGCGCAACGATGCCCGAAGGACCGAGCATACTCGGACGCATTAAAGGCGGTCAGGATTGCATAATCGAGGACGGAATCGCAAAGATGCCGGACAGAACCTGCTTCGCAGGAAGCGTTGCCACGACGGACAGACTCGTAAGAACCTTCTATAAGAACGGCGTTGTTTCACTGCCTGAGGCAGTAGCCCTTGCAAGCGAGAAGCCTGCAGTGTCCCTCGGAATTAAGACCAAGGGTAAGATTGAGGCGGGATATGATGCGGATATAGTATTCTTTGACGATAACGTTAACGTATCCTTCGTTATGGTTGGCGGCGAGGTTGTAAAGGCATAAGCCACCCCCCGTGTGACGAAAACAAAACAATCAAAAGAACTTTTTAGTAACCTGTTGTTTACAAAAGGAAAGGACGGCCGCTTTTGCGGCACGGATTTATAATGGCAGAGATTTATAATTTTTCATCAGGCCCTGCGATGATTCCCAAGGAAGTGCTTGAAAAGGCGAAAAGCGAAATTTTCAACTATAAGCGTACGGGTGTTGGCGTAATGGAGCTTGGCGAAAACTCAAAAGAGGTAAAGCGCCTTATATCAAAAACGGAAAAATCGTTAAGAAAGCTTCTCGGTATTCCCGACAGCTATAAAATACTTTTCCTTCCCGGAAATGCTACGGCACAGTTTTCTGCGATACCTTTGAATTTGCTTTCTTCACGTAAGTGTGCAGACTACGTTGTTTCGGGTCAGCATTCGAGAAATGCTTATCTTGAAGCTAAAAAGTACGGAGATATAGTGATTGCGGCTTCAAGCGCAGGAGCGCTTCCCGCTTACTCAACCGTTCCTGAAATTAAGTGCAGTGATTTCCGTCCCGACGCAGACTATATTCACCTTTGCTATAATGATGCAGTTTACGGCACGACGTTTCGTGATATTCCCGATATGGGAAATATTCCTTTGGTTGCCGATATGTCATCGTATCTTCTCTCCGAGCCGTTTGACGTTTCAAAGTTCTCCCTTATTTACGCTTCCTCACAGCAAAATATGGGACCTGCCGGAATGACGCTCGTTATACTCAGGGAAAATATAATTGGCTCGGCAAACGAGTTTACCCCCTCGAATATCGACTATAAATCGGCAATGCAGATTAGCCAGGACAAGCTCAAAAACAACACTCCGCCTATATGGAATATTTATATGGCGGGTCTTATCCTTGACTGGATAGCTTCTCTTGGCGGTCTTGAAGAAATAAAGCGCCGCAACGAGAGGCGTGCGAGCCTTGTTTACGACTACCTTGACTCGCAGTCCTATTACGTTGCGCCCGTTGACAAAAAATTCCGTTCCACCTCAAACATTATATTTATGACCGGAAACGCCGAGCTTGACAAGAAATTTGTCGAAGAGGCAGAGGATGCAGGCATTATAAATCTTGCAGGTGACAGCTCCATTGGCGGTATGTGCGCTTCTATGTATAACGCTATGCCGATAGAGGGCACGGAAAAGCTCGTTGCATTTATGAAGGAATTTGCTTCTCAGAACCCGAAGCTTGATACGTAAGGAGAAGGGTATGAATATATTTAAAAAGCTTTTTCGGAGAAAAAAACAGGAAAAGCAAGACGAATGCTGGTACAATAACAGCCAAGAAAAAAAGAAAAGCCGTTGGTCTAAACCGAACGGCGAGCCGTGGAGCGACAATTCGGTAGATAACGCTATCACAATGCAAATTGCAAAAAGATAATTTATTCAGAAACCACTAAAAAACAAGAGGCATTATCTTTAACGATAGTGCCTCTTTCTTTGATTTTTGTACGGTTGTTCCCAAAGGAACAAGCCCATATATTATGTGAAAACAGAAGTGCTTATTTGCTTTCCTTAAGAGCCGCACGCTTCTGCGCCGCAATTCTCTTACGCTGTGGGGTATCAAGAACAACTTTACGAAGACGGATGCTCTTAGGTGTTATTTCGATAAGCTCGTCCTCGTTTATAAACTCGATAGCTTCTTCGAGGGAAAGCTGAACGGGGGTTATAAGGGTGAGCTTTTCGTCAGCGCCCGTGGAGCGAATAGCGGTAAGATGCTTTTCCTTACAAACGTTAACCTCAATATCGTCGGGCTTCGGGTTTTCACCGACTATCATACCCTCATATACGGGGGATGCAGGGCCGATAAACAAAGGTCCTCTGTCTTGCGACTGGAAAAGTCCGTAAGTGGTGGAAACGCCGGTTTCGGATGCTACGAGAGATGAGGTAAATCTGGTTTTTATTTCACCTCTGAACGGCTCGTATCCTGCGAAGAGCGAGGATATAAGTCCCTCGCCACGTGTATCGGTCAGAAGCTCGCTGCGGTAGCCGAAAAGGCATCTTGTGGGAATGGAGTAGAAGAGCTTTTGTCTTGTGCCGTTAAGCTGCATATCAAGGAGCGTTCCCTTTCGAGCTCCAAGCTTTTCCATAACCGAGCCGACGTAATTTTCAGGAACGTCAACTATAACGTTCTCGATAGGCTCGCATTTTTCTCCGTCTATTTCTTTATAAAGCACTCTCGGGTTAGAGCAGCAAAGCTCGTATCCCTCACGGCGCATATTTTCAAGAAGTATTGAAAGGTGCATCTCGCCTCTGCCCGCAACGCGGAAGCTATCCATAGTTTCACCGTCCGAAACGCGAAGCGAAACGTCTTTGAGAAGTTCCCTGTAAAGACGGGCTCTCAGGTGGCGCGAGGTTACGAATTTACCCTCTTTTCCCGCAAAAGGCGAATCGTTTACGGAGAAGGTCATTTCCATAGTAGGCTCACCGACCTTGACAAATTCAAGGGGCTCGACACGTGAGGGGGCGCAAACGGTGTCGCCTATTGAAATATCCTCGCATCCCGAGAAGCAAACGATATCTCCGACGCATGCTTCCGTAACCGGAAGCCGTTTGAGTCCGTCAAACTGATACAGGGAAACTATTTTTGCGGGGCGGGATTTTCCGTCCTTGCTGTGATAGTTGCATATAGAAACGCCCTGGCCCGCTTTAATAACTCCGCGTTCAATTCTTCCTATACCGATTCTTCCTACGAATTCGTTATAGTCAATGGATGAAACGAGAAGCTGAAGCGGCTCGTCCTCGTCGCCGTCGGGCGTGGGAATATATTCAAGAATAGTGTCAAAAAGGGGAGTGAGATCGACTCCCGGCGTGTGGGGGTCGAAGGATGCCGTGCCGGCTCTGCCCGAGCAAAACAGCATAGGAGAATCAAGCTGCTCATTCGTTGCGTCAAGCTCAAGGAGCAATTCAAGCACCTCATCGCCAATCTCGTCAAGACGCGCGTCGGGGCGGTCTATCTTATTGACAACGACGATTACTCTGTGATTCATAGCAAGCGCTTTTTCAAGAACGAATCTCGTCTGGGGCATCGGTCCTTCCGCCGCGTCTACGAGCAGAATTACTCCGTTTACCATTTTAAGTATACGTTCAACCTCGCCGCCAAAATCAGCGTGTCCCGGGGTGTCTATGACGTTTATTTTAACGTCTTTATAGTATATAGCGGTATTCTTTGCGAGAATGGTTATGCCTCTTTCTCTTTCGAGGTCGTTTGAGTCCATAACTCTTTCTGCCATTTCCTGATTTTCGCGGTATATTCCGCCCTGGCGGAGCATCTCGTCGACAAGGGTGGTTTTTCCGTGGTCAACGTGCGCAATTATGGCTATATTTCTTAAATCGCTACGCTTCATTTTTCTTTCCTCTTATTAAAAGCAATTTATTAACCGTAATATTATATCACAGCCCGAAGAAAAATGCAATATTTTGGGATAAAATAAATCGGCATAGCTCCCTCGCAAGAAAAAATTATTTTGCGCCTGCTCCGCCCGGGCGGCGGTGCGTGTATTCCTTTACCGTCCTTATCACAGTCGGCAAGGAGAAAAGCATAAGCGCAAGAGAAAGAAAAAGCCGCGAAATCAAAACGTTCCTTAAAAGATAGATAGGGAAAGAGAAAAAAAGCAAAAACAGCGGAGAAAGCGCGTTTCCCTCGGAGAATCCCGGCTCGTTCTTTCTTTTAAGATACGAGTATTCAAGAAAAACGAGTATGCCGTATGCTAAGGCTGTGGTAAACGCGGCGGCGGTGTAACCGAATCTCGGAAGGAGCATAATATTTAATAAAAGATTTGCCGCGAAGGCGGAAAGAGAAAACAGAGAAAGCCGCGCGGTTTTTTCCCTGTGTATTATACTTGCTGAAAGCACGTTTGCAATAAACTGTAAAATTCCGGCGCATGCCAAAGGGTAAACGGAAAGCTCGGCATCCATATATTCGCCCGTTGCTATTATTCCGAAAATTTCGGGTACGAAAAGAAGAAATAAAAGCAATCCTGCGCTTGACAGAAATATGAGCTTTTTAATGAAAGAGGATGCAAGCTCCGTCTTGCCACCGTTAAGCTTACGCATTATCCACGGCTGGACCGCGGAATAAAGGGCGCCCGTTATAACCGTTATCATAAAGCCGACCGAATACGCAAGCGAGTATTTTCCAAGCGCGGACGCGCCAAGGCTGTGTCTTATCATTATTTTGTCGCTTTGAGCTATCAGGGTTAGAGCTATCGCATTAGGCAATAGCGGCGCGGATAGCTTCAAAAGGTATTCGTAGATTTCCTTTGAGAATATTTTTCCCGACCTTGCAACCAAGATAAGCTTTGGTAAAACAAGGGCCGCTGTAACGGCAAATGAAGAATATATTCGAGCCGAAGCTCCAAGGGGGGTAAGGTATATAAGAAGTATCGCAATTCCGTGAGAGAGGACTGTATAAAGTAGGTTTATAACGCAAATTTCGCCGTAGGCGTAGCGGTAACGCTTATAAGAAAAAAAGATGGCTTCGCCGGAATTCAAAAGCGCCTCACCCAGCATAATAAAATTTACGTGCCACGCGAGACCTGTCAGCTTTGGAAGCGCCGTGCCAAGAATCAGGGCAATAAACAAAATTATACCGAAAACGCAAAACAGGATGCCGAGCGCCGAGGAAATCAGGTCGGATTCGCGGTGAGAAAATTTCCCCAGTCCGCGATAAACAGCTCCCCCTGAAATTCCGAGCGAAATAAGAACGGTAAGTATGCCGCACCAAGTTACGTAAAGAGAAAAAACACCGTATTCCGACGGTGGAAGAAGACGGGTATATATTGGGGACAAAAGCAAGGATATCGCTTTTGTCAGAATGTTTGTGCCGATATAAAAAATTCCTGCTTTTGCGGGCTTTGCCAGCGGCACGCTTTCGTGTTTTGCCAATTCAAGTCACCTCATACGTATTTTTGCGCGGATTTTTGTAAAAAACACAGCGTATTTGTGCGAGAATTGAAATTATTTACCAATACAGTCGTCAAAAAATGGTTATTTATGACTTAAAATCCACAAATTTTGCAAGAAATATAAAAAAACTTGCAAAAGCTATTGATTTTAAGCTTGCGTTGTGCTAAAATGTTTTCATAAATTTATTTTTATCAGAGGTGACTTGAAATGTTCAAATCAGAATACTTAAAAGACCTTATGGAAAGGGTCGAAAAAAGAAATGCGGGCGAGCCCGAATTCCATCAGGCAGTAAGAGAGGTTCTTGAATCACTTGAACCCGTTATAGAAATACGCCCCGAATACGTTAAAAGCGGCGTTCTTGAACGTATCGTTGAGCCCGAGAGAATTATCAAG
>JAZORS010000112.1:0-2991 GCA_045656725.1 Eubacteriales bacterium
ATTTACACACCAAAAACAGCGGCACTTACAGCAAAATTGCCATAAGAGCCGCTTATACGGTTAAAAAGAAACTTCCCACCGTCACCTGAAAATCAATATAACTTTTTTGGCGTATGTGCCAGTCCCGCAAGATAATCGAGCGACACGTTGTAATACCTCGCCAACGTGATAAAATGATGCATAGGCATCTCGCGGTTGCCGCTTTCATAAAGTTGATACTGCTGCCTTGAAATGTTCAAAACACGTGCTATATCTTCCTGCTTTTTGTCGCAATCCTCGCGAAGATCCCTGAGCCTTGGATAAGTGTACATAACTTTACTCCATTCAAGATTAAAATTACAACTACCTTTTGTTGATTGTTACAATTATATCACGGCATTCAAATAAACGCTTGACAAGCATTCAAATGAATGCTATAATTGGATTAAGCATTCGATTAAATGCAAAACAGAGGTGGTATTATGAAAGATCTGCTTGAAAAGATATGGAATGAATATTTTTGTGAGTTGTGCTCGGAAATCGAAAACAAAAAGGAAAGAGCGCTTCTAAAAAATGTTTGTGAAATGCACGAAGCGCTTAACAAGCTCCTTACAAAAGAGCAAAATGAAGTGCTTGATAAATATGTTGAGGCAATATACGAAAATCAAGCGCACTTTATAAAAAAGGCGTTTTTTAGAAGGAGTGAATTTACGACGTCGTTTATTTTTGAGGTGAGAAATGTTACCAAATAACAAAAAATGCGTCGAGTGGCGGAGTTGAACCTATGAAATCGGTATATATGCCTATAAAGTGGGGGATGTTTATCTTTATATTCGCGAATATTGATATAAAGTGGTAATAAGCTTTGAATTTTGAAAATTCGTATACCGCTTTTCAGTTATTGGCGAAATTCGGCGCTTTTTTGATTTTTGAATCAGCGCAAAATAAAAGCAGAACCGAGCTATCCGCTTCGGTTCTGCTTTTATCTTAACTTAATTATTTTGCGTCCTGGCTTTTAGCAACAACCTCAACGCCCTTGTAGTAGCCGCATGCCTTGCATACACGGTAAGCGCGGTTGTATTCGCCGCACTGGGGGCACTTAACGATGTTGGTGGGGTTTTCAAGCTTCCAAACGCTGGAACGTCTTTTCATTTTTCTCGAATGAGAAACTTTTCTCTTTGGTACTGCCATTGTACAATCCTCCTATGTGAGTCTGCAAAACGCATTCTCTTGTATCTTATTTATTATTTTTCATTTCATCGAGCAATTTTTGAAGCGGAGCTAATCTCGGATCAATTTCTTTTCTTTGACAGCCGCATTCGCCCTCATTCAAATTTTTGCCGCATTTAGAACAGAGTCCAAGGCAATCCTCTCGGCAAAGAAATCTGATAGGGAACTCAATCTCCATTTGCTCACGGAGCTGCCCGTCCATATCAAGAAAGCCGTCCTCGATTATTGCATAGTCATCCAACCTGTCCTCGTCAAGATCGCCAAGCATATCCTTCGTAGCAACAGTTTTCTCAAGGTCAAGTGCGAAACTGCCGTTAACAGGCGCAAGGCATCTTGCACATTCGGCGGAATAATCCACCGTCATATGAAGCTTCATGCGCATATATCCGGCTGTGTTGGTAATGTCGCCATAGACCTTCATGGGAGAAGGAAAACTGACTCCGTAAAGAAAGCTCGTGTTATCTTCCGGGTCGATATCTACCATAAGCTCATAATCGAACGTCAAAAGCCGTTCACCGTTTAAAAGCGGCCTTAAATCAAGCTTCACGGAAATACCTCCCGACTATGGATAAAATAGCTTTTTTCGTCATTTGGGCGTGGTTTAGGCCATCTGCCCAAAGTCGTACACTATATTATATAACTAAAAGCTTTTCTTGTCAAGAGTTTTTTAAAAATCGTTTCCAAAACTTTTTATGCTTCTTGACTTTCGCGCGCATGTGTGGTATATTTATTATAGATAAGTGTTTTTTGTTTAATTACAAAAGGAGAAAACAATGTTAACCGATATCGAAATAGCACAGAGCGCAAAGCCGAAATATATAATGGAGATTGCCGAGGCGGCGGGAATAGAGGAAAAATACGTTGAGCTTTACGGACGCAATAAAGCGAAGATTGACCTCTCTATTCTTTCTGACAGAGAGGCGAAAAAGGACGGAAAAGTCGTTCTTGTAACCGCTATAACCCCCACCCCCGCAGGAGAGGGCAAGACTACAACGACAATAGGTCTTGCTGACGGAATGAAGAAGATAGGCAAAAACGTTGCCGTTGCCCTTCGCGAGCCGTCGCTCGGTCCGGTTTTCGGTGTTAAGGGCGGCGCGGCAGGCGGCGGATATGCCCAGGTTATACCTATGGAGGATATAAATCTTCATTTTACGGGCGATTTCCATGCAATAGGCGCGGCAAACAATCTTCTTGCCGCTATGATAGATAACCATATTTATCAGGGAAATAAGCTTGGCATCGACCCCAGAAGAATAACCTGGCACAGATGCGTTGATATGAACGACCGTCAGCTCCGATTCGTAACCGACGGACTCGGCGGCAGAGTCAACGGTGTTCCAAGAGAGGATAGCTACGATATAACCGTTGCCTCCGAAATAATGGCGGTGCTTTGCCTTTCGGATTCGATTTCCGACCTTAAAGCGCGCCTTGCGTCCATCATTGTCGGCTACACCTACGACGAGCGCCCTGTAACCGCGGGCGAGCTTAACGCGGCAGGTGCAATGGCGGCTCTTCTTAAAGATGCCCTGAAGCCGAACCTCGTTCAAACGCTTGAAGGAACTCCTGCCTTTGTTCACGGCGGTCCGTTTGCAAATATAGCGCACGGCTGTAACTCCGTTATAGCAACCAAAACCGCGAGAAAGGTTGCGGATTACGTTATAACCGAGGCGGGCTTTGGCGCTGACCTCGGCGCCGAAAAATTCCTTGACATAAAATGCCGTAAGGCGAATATCACGCCCTCCGCGGTAGTTATAGTTGCCACAGTAAGAGCGCTTAAAATGC
>JAZORS010000113.1:0-2194 GCA_045656725.1 Eubacteriales bacterium
CTTTTCCTTTTTTCCTGCACGAAGCCTCTGACGGTCACACTCGCAATGAAGCTCGTTGAAAAGGGACTTCTCTCCCTCGACGAGCCCCTTGAAGATATTATTCCCTCATACCGTGACGTTTTCCTTGTAGAAAACGGCGTAAAGCGTCCGCCAAAAACTAAAATACTTATCCGCCACCTTTTCACAATGTCGGCAGGACTCACCTATAAAATAACAAGGTATCCGGCAAACGAGGCGTATCTTTCACGTGGCGAAAAAACGCCGACTCTTGCGATAGCGGAAAGCTTTTCGAAAGGCGCTCTTGTATCAGACCCCGGAGAAAAATTTATATACAGCCTCTGTCACGATGTGCTTGCTGCCGTTATAGAGCTGCGCTCGGGAATGAAATTTTCCGAATATATGAAAAAGGAAATTTTCGAGCCTCTCGGAATGAAAAATACCTATTTTTCCAAGCGTTTTGAAGAGGACCTTACGGAGCTTTTCTTTGTCTTCGGCGATAACGGCAAAATTCTGCCTATGAAAAAGGAAAACATTTTCGTCTATGCCGACGGATACGAAAGCGGCGGCGCAGGTCTTGTTTCCACCGTCGAGGACTATACGAAATTTGCAGTCACACTTTCTCTTGGCGGCACAAGCCCCCACGGCGTGAAAATAATTTCCGAGGATAGCCTTCGGGCAATTTCCACGCCAGAGATTCCGATGGACGAGGAAGAAAACGGCTTTACTCACCTTCAAAAAAGCGAGTATGCCTACGGCCTCGGCATGAGGACGAGAATAACGCCTAAAGAATGGGGACTTCCCGTCGGTGAATTTGGCTGGGACGGCGCCGCAGGAAGCTACCTTTCGGTAGATCCCGTAAACGGAATAAGCGTCTTTATCGGTATGCACATGCGTGGCTGGCCTAAAATTTTCAAAGGCAATCACCTCGAAATCGTTAAGCATATATACAGAATAGCGGGAATACCGGCGCAAGATACAGAATAATATCTTTGCATTTAATACTAATAATGAAAAGAGGCACTATGTAAATAGCACCTCTTTATTTTTTTATTCGCTTATGCCCAAATGTCACCGTCCGCTGTTAAAATTGTCGTCATCGAACATGTTGCCATCGCTTGAATCATTGGGGCGGCGGTTTCCGCCGTTTGCTTTAATCTTCTTATGCTCCTTTACGTTGCGAACGATAAGGAAGATAGCAACACCTATCATTCCGAAGCAGAAGATAATAATGAATACATCGCCGCTATCTATCTTTTTGTCGAGCACCTCTTCAACGTCCTCAACGCTGACCACAATCGGAATACCCGTTTCCGCGGTGAAGCTTTCAAGCGCCGCATTAACGACCGCCTCGTTCATGGATATTGATGTATTGTTATAAAGCTTCGACTCGGCATGCTCCGCCGCAGGCGGATCTATAAACGACGAGTCAAGTCCGAGAGCTTCAATTTTATCACCGAGCGCCTCGACCGCAAGAGCGAGGTTTTTATCGAAGGAAAACTCAAAATAGTCACCGATATTGTCCTGAATAGTCTTTCCGAAAATGGTGCGCTCGTCGCCGAACATATTGTAAATTTCCGTGTCAAGATTATATCCTACCCAGCCGATGCAGTAATATCCCGTCATTTCCTCGTTTGTTAAGAAGCAAATGAGGATATTGTCCTCGTATGCCGCTCTGTAATCGCCGAAAATTTCTTGATATTTGACGTCTGCATATCCTTGGAATACACGCTCTTCATAAACGACCTCTCCGCCGTTTGCAACGTTATCTATCGACTGGCCAAGGCTTCCGAAAATAGCAAAAAGGAACACGGAAGCAAAAAGAATAAGAATAACGGGCAAAAGCATAATGCTCATAAGTCCGCCAAAAAATCCGCCTCCGTAATAATATCTCGGGCCAAAAAATAAAAACGGTCTGTAATGATAACCGTAGTGATGATGATGGTGATGATGCCGGTGAGGGCCTCTGCCACCTCCGCCAAAGCCGCCGCCTCCGAAGCCACCGCCTCGTGAGCCGCCTCCACCAAAACTGCCGCCGCCAAAGCCGCCGCCTCTTGATCCTCCACCGGGTCCCGGCATAATAAATACCTCGCTTTCAAGTTTTGTTATATTTTATCCTTTTTAGCTTAAGTTTATCATAATGGAAGCGGAAATTCAATACAAAAACAGAAAAGTTTTTATAAAACCCCCCGGCTTT
>JAZORS010000114.1:0-10607 GCA_045656725.1 Eubacteriales bacterium
GCGTCGAGCTTGCTCGTAAGCGGCAAGGTGATAAATCTTCACCGGGGGTGAACACTCCATTCTTCGCGCAGCTATTTTGTTCTGCCCTGTTTTATGTTCTGTTTATAGTTTTTTACTCATTTTATTTTTTATATAGAGCAAAATATTACAACAAAAAAAGAACGCTTTTTTAGATAGCGTTCTTTTTTTATCAGCTTATTTAATCAAGATCCTCACACACAGATTCAAGTGTATTATCAAGGACCTCAGGATGCTGGAATATTTTTTTAAGTCGTTTAAAGACGGACGCATAATAATATCCGTCACAAATTCGCTCGTCCGTCACAACTCTGAAAGTCACAAAGTGATGTCTTTCCTTTGAGCCGTCGCGCTTGACTGCATCGGCTGTAAATATATTACCGTAAGAAACAAAAACCGGGAGTGTGCCGAAATTATACAGGTGATGATAAATTGCCGGAATTCCAAGCGACCCCATTGATGTGATTACCATAGAGCCGTGAAAAGGACTAACTTTAAGCAACGCTTTTGGCATCTTTCCGAAATAATCCAAAACACGAAGAAGCGCCATGAGTCCTCTCATCAAAAATCTTGGAAGCTTTTTTAAAATCTTTGCCGTATCGTCAAATCCCGTCGTTGATTCGATCGCAGATTTCACTTCCATTTTGAATTTCTTATAAATGTTATAGATATTATCGCGCGGATCAAACTCTGCTTTTATACAGGTATCCGGTGATTCAAGGGTCATTTCCTTTTTTATTGTCATAACACATTCAATTTTTTTACTCGCATAAATACGCCTGCCGGCAATGAATCTGTTGATACCGGGCCTTTCCGATATTACGCGCACGTAAGCAGCAAGAATAACGTGCAAAAGGGTCATATCGGTATAACCCTCTTTTTTCTTGCCTTCCAGATATCTCTCGATGTTCGTTATATCAATAACTTCCTCAAACTGATTAAGAGAATCATTTCTCGTGGACATAATGTACGGTTCAAGATAGGACATAGCGGGAAGCGTTTTAATTCTTCTGCCGTCTTTTCTGTCGCCCCATTGCCATCTGCGCTTTTTATAGGCAGGTGTGTTATATGTAATTATATCGTCATATCTGATTTCACTCATAAAAAATCCCCTTTTATATTGCAAAAAGAAAAAATCACAGCCATTATATCATAAATTATGAAATTAGTCAAGTCTTGTCGAAAATGACGCATGTTTATTTTAAATATTTTAAAAGCGACGCTGCAAAAGCAGCGCCGCTTACTTTGGTTATTACTGAATTTCTTTTGCTTCCTGAATAATCTTTGCGGTGAGGTTCTGCGGAACTTCATCGTATCTGATGAAGTCAAAATCAAATTTGCCTCTGCCCTGCGTAGAAGCTCTTAATGCGATAACGTAATCGGTCATTTCAGCGAAAGGAACCTCTGCCAAAACAGCCTGCGTTCCGTTGCCATCGTCAACAGGTTCGATACCCATAACTTTACCGCGGCGCTTATTAAGATCGCCCATAACGTCGCCAACGTAGTTTTCCGGAACGAAAACTTTAAGCGAGCCAATAGGTTCAAGAATTACGGGATTTGCATTCGGAAGTCCCTCGCGGTATGCTATAGCAGCCGCAAGCTTAAAGGAAATTTCATTGGAGTCAACATCGTGATAAGAGCCGTCATAGAGGTTAGCCGCAAGGTTAACTACGGGATATCCCGCAAGAACACCCTTTTGCATACAGTCCTTAAGTCCTTGCTCTACTGCCGGGAAGAAGTTTTTAGGAACTGCACCGCCAAATACAGACTCGGTAAAGGTAAGGCCTTCTTCTGTACCGGGAGAGAACGTAATTTTTACGTGACCGTACTGACCGGAGCCGCCCGACTGTTTCTTATGCTTACCTTCAACGTCAACCTTTTTCTTGATTGTTTCACGGTATGCAAGTCTGGGTTTCGTGAGCTCAACGTTAGCACCGTAACGGTTTTTAAGCTTGGAAACGATAATATCAAGGTGAATGTCACCCATTCCGGAAACAGTAAGCTGTTTTGTTTCGGAATTGTTTTCGTATTTAACTGTAAGGTCTTCTTCAAGAAGTCGCGCCATTCCGGAAGATATCTTATCTTCATCGCCCTTCGCCTTTGGTGTAATTGCCATTGTCATATAAGGACGGGGATACTTGATGGGAAGATACTTGATATTTTCCGAGGAGGTCGTAAGCGTATCGTTAGTATTGGTATTGGAAAGCTTTGCAACCACACCGATATCTCCGCAAGAAAGAGCTTCAACGTCAATTTGCTTTTTGCCGCGCATTATGAATATCTTGTTAAACTTCTCGCTTACGCCGGTAGTGGTATTTTTAAGAACCATATCCTTTTTAAGTTCGCCGTTCATAATCTTGAAGAACGACATTTTTCCTACGAAGGGATCGGCAACGGTTTTGAAAACGAACAGAGATGTTTCAGGAGAATTCATTTCGATTGCTTTTTCGGAAACATTACCCTCTTTGTCAACCACATGCTCAACTTTGCGGGCAAGGGGTCTCGGGAAAGACTCGGAAATCGTATCAAGAAATGTCTTAATACCCCAGTTTTTAATAGCCGCGCCGCAGAATACGGGAACTATATCACCGGAGATAATACCCTCATGAATTGCTTCGAGGGCTTCTTCCCTTGAAATGGGTTCTTCATTGAAGAACTTGTCCATAAGCTCATCACTTGTCTGTGCGATTGCTTCAAGAAGTATATTATGGTATTCCTTGCAAACCTCTTCAAACTGAGGAGGAATAGACGAACGGACATATTCACCGGTAGCCTTTTCGAAGGTATATACACACATTTCAACAAGGTTAGCAAATCCGGTAACGGTATCTTTATCTATAATCGGTATCTGAATGGGGCATACGTTAAGTCCGTATTTATCGCGAATAGCACCGAAAACCTTATGGAAACGTGCTTCTCCATCGTCAAATCTGTTGATAAAGAATGCCTTGGGAATTCCTGCTTCGGTAGCGAGATTCCATGCGAGCTCCGTACCAACCTCAATGCCTGCCTTACCGTCAACAACAATAATAGCTGCATCAGCAACTCTTACGCACTGTCTGACTTCGCCCTCAAAATCAAAGAAGCCGGGTGTATCAAGTATATTTATTTTCGTTCCGTTCCAAAGCATGGGCGCGGTTGCGGCAGATATCGAATATCCTCTTTTAACCTCTTCGGGATCGAAATCGCACACGGTGTTACCGTCTGCGGTATTGCCAAGTCGGTCGGTGAGGCGTGAAATGTAAAGCATTGACTCTGCGAGCGAGGTTTTTCCGCCTCCGCTATGTCCCATAAGAACTACGTTACGAATACTTTTTGTGTAAACATTATCCATATATGTTTCTCCTTGATATGATTGATGCCATAGATTAAACACCTTAATTTAATTATACAACATAGTTTTTTGCTTTTCAAGAATTTTTTTCAATAAAATCACCATCAAATGTAGAAAAAAACAGCAGGTATTTGTATCTTTTTCACAAATTACCTACTGTTTTTTATTTGAAAAGAAATTTTAATTGCTTCCTCGACTTTTTTCAACCATGTGCACCAGCACCTGGTAAATGTTAGAAACGCCAAGAAGCTCTACGTTTTTGGGAACTTTAATTTGAGGTCCTAAATTCTTGCCGGGAACAACTATTTTTGTAAATCCGAGCCGCACTGCCTCTTTTACCCTGTATTCGATATGCGAAACGGCGCGAACCTCGCCCGAGAGTCCAACCTCGCCAAAAGCAATGAGGTCATCTGGTATAACTCTGTCGGTTATTCCGCTTATCAAGGCCATAGATATAGCAAGATCCGCCGCGGGCTCGTCAAGATTGATTCCCCCCGCTACGTTGACGTAAACGTCATTCTCGTAAAATTTCAGCCCCATACGCTTTTCAAGAACGGCAATAAGAAGACAGAGGCGGTTATAGTCAAAGCCGTCGCTGGCTCTTTTTCCCGTAGAATACACAGTTTTTGTAACGAGCGACTGTATCTCCGAAATTATCGGTCTTGTTCCCTGCATAACGCAGCCGGCACAGGAGCCGGAGGTGTTTTTCGGACGTTCCTGAATTATAACCTCGCTGGGATTGGGGATTTCTTTAAGACCGCCCTCACTCATTTCAAATACGCCTATCTCGTTAGTAGAGCCGAATCGGTTTTTAATCGCGCGGATTATTCTGTATGAATTCATCCTGTCACCCTCAAAATACAAAACTGCATCAACCATGTGTTCAAGTATTTTAGGACCGGATATTCCGCCCTCTTTATTAACGTGACCTACAAGAAATACCGCTGCACCCGTGGTTTTAGCATATTCAATAAGTGACATAGCGCACTCTCTGACCTGTGTGACACTACCGGGGGCTGATGCCGCTTTGTCTGTCATAAGCGTTTGTATTGAATCGATTATGATAACCCCGGGCTTCAATTCGGTACATTCCGCAGTTACGGTATCAAGGTCTGTTTCAGTAAAAAGATAAAGTGACTCGCCGGTTATTTTAAGGCGTTCTGCCCTAAGTTTTAGCTGGCTTTTTGATTCTTCTCCCGAAACGTAAAGAACTTTTTGTGTTTTTCCGAGTTCTGAACAAATCTGTAAAAGAAGGGTTGATTTACCGATTCCGGGCTCTCCCGAAAGCAATACAACAGACCCCTCTACAAGACCTCCGCCAAGAACTCTGTCAAGCTCGCTCATGCCGGTACGGGTACGCAAAAATTCCGCTGGATCAAGCTCTGAAAATTTTGTTGCATGGCTTGTATTTTTACGCAAAGGCGCAGTTTTCTTATCTCTGACAAGTACCTCGTCAAAGCTATTCCAAGAATCGCATTCAGGGCATCTGCCGAGCCACTTTATACTTGTTTCGCCACATTCACGGCAAACATAATTTATTTTTTCCGTCTTCATTTTTATATTCCTGTCCGTTTAGTATGATGAGGATGCCTTTGTATATTCAATAATACCACAAACTATCGCAAAACTCAATGATTTTTGATATTCTTTTTCCGAAAGTTTTTTTGCCTCTTCTAAATTAGTTAGAAATCCGCATTCAACAACTACCGCAGGATTTGTAATATGTTCGAGTATATAAATAAGTTCTCCGGCTTTTATTTTACGGTTATTTTCATTTTGGAGCTTTTCTCTGACAGTGGTCTGTATACTGTTTCCAAGCATCCTTGCTTTATCGTTGCCCGGCGCGTAATACACCTGTAAACCCGAATATTTTGCGCTTGAAAAGGAATTCATATGTATACTGATAAAAATTGCATTAGGATATTCGCCCGCCACAAGACATCTGTTTTTTAAATCGGATATTTTTCTTATACCCTTTATATTTTCTTCCTCTTTGTATAAGAGCTTATCTTCCGTTCTTGTGTAAACCACCGCATATCCCTCTTTTTCAAGAAGCTCGCCGATAAGCTTTGCGTATATAAGATTCAGGTCTTTTTCATAAATTTCCCCAGGACCGACAACACCGGGATCCTCACCGCCATGCCCCGCATCGATTATAACAGTCATTTTTTCCGTTGCCGTATGCATCGCGCTAACGAATGCATCGGATTTCAAATAAGCCGAGGATGCGTAAAAAGCAATTACAAAAACCAAGAATAATACAAGAGCTGTCTTTGTGAAATGTATTATCGGCTTGAATTTATATCCTCTTACGACGTAAATACGCATAAAAAATCTCCCATAAGTTTTTACTTAACTATATGGGAGAATTTATAAAATATTCTTATTACGTCTTGCCCTTTTGTGAAGATTTTCCGGAGGGAAAGATTTTTTTGTTTTTAAGACCAAAGGTATATCCTATATGAGTTGCAAGAACTGCAAACAGAGGCATCACAAGATATCCCACTCCTTGCCAGAAGAAATAAATCAATGTGTTTTCCTTCAAGGCAAAAAAGACAGCTTGAAGAATACCGAGATACATTGCCATCGAAAATCTGACTATCAGATTTAACAGCGATGAGCTTCCCTCAAAAAAAGCATTCGTGGTGCCTGCGTTTTCAAAATTCATATGAATTCCAAACGTAACAACGCACAAAAGAGCGAGCAAAAGGTTGGGCACGTTTGCCCAAAGGCCCATCAGCGTGCCTTTGAATTTGTTTTCTTTAAGACGGCCCGCGTCAATTCTTATTTTATCTTTTCCGCCGTAATCCCAGCTGACGTTATAAAGAAGCACTAAGTAAAAAAGTGTTGCAAAAATAGAAATTGCCACCTTGATTTTAAGGTTAAGCGCCTCATCGTCGATTCTCTGTATAGCCGTATACAGTACAAGCGAAAAGATAGTTATACCTATCTGATTTATATAAAGTCGCAAAATATCGTAGAAATTGTTTTTAAGTAATTTCATAAAATACCTTTCGTGTTACACCGATATCATTTCCTAACATAGCTATTGTAACATAAAGTTTTTAAAAAACAAGGGAGATAACAAATTGTTTACAGTTTATCCACTAAAATTAAAAATTATTTTGTATAATAGAAGTAGAAAAACGTGAAAAAGGAGTGCGGATGATGTCTGTTTTAACACTGAAAAGCGACGAATTTAAAACGTTTCCGTCTTTTTTAAGAGAATACGCATCGTATATTGTTACCATCAAGGGCAACAGCGAAAAAACCGTATGCGAATATCTGTTGGATTTGCGCACCTTTTTCCGCTTTCGCATTCTTCGCCAGGAAAACGGCACTTATGAAAGAAGTGAATTTGAAAAAATATCAATCTCTTCCCTAACCTTAAACGACGTGTGCCGAGTAACGCCCGCGGATATTATTGAATATCTCATGTTCGCAAATCTTGAACTAAATAACAGCACGACCACAAGAATGAGAAAACTAAGCGCAGTTAAGTCATTTTTTGGCTACGCTTATTCTAAAAAGCATTATATTCAAAGCAATCCCAGCGCAGATATTGATGCACCGAGAAAAAAGAAAACATTGCCGAAATATCTTACAATGGATGAAGCTGTCGCGTTGCTTAGCGCGGTTAAAAATGACGAGGATTCAAAAACCGTCGTCAGGGATTACGCTATAATTTCCCTATTTCTTAACACCGGAATGCGTCTTTCAGAGCTGGTTGCATTAAACATTGACAGCTTTGACCAGACAATCACCAAAGTGAAAGTGATGGGAAAGGGCTCAAAGGAAAGAATTATATATCTTAACGATGCGGCAAGACACGACGTCATCGAATATCTGCGGCTTCGTGTTGATCCACGTTTTATCCGAACAAGTGACAAAGCATTCTTCCTTAGCGCAAGACAAACAAGAATCTCAAACAAGACCGTTCAATGGATGGTTTATAAATATCTCGAACGCGCGGGGCTCGGAATGAAAGGCCTTTCCGTCCATAAATTAAGACACACAGCGGCAACGCTTATGTTTCAGAGCGGAAAGGTAGATATCAGAATTCTTAAAGATATTCTCGGACATGAACAGCTTAACACTACGCAGATATATACGCACGTAATAGATAAAAATATCGAAGATGCAGTAGCGCAAAACCCACTCTCTGAAATAAAAATCCAGAGAAAATTCAAAGAATACAGTGAACGCGGCGGCAAAGAATAAAATGACAATCGGTGAAAAAATCAAAAGTATCCGTAAAAAAAGGAAGCTTACCCAATCAGCACTTGCGGCAGATAAGATAACCCGCAATATGCTCTCTGCAATCGAAAGCGGAAAAGCAACTCCCTCAATTGACACTTTAAGATATCTTGCAAATGCGCTGAAAACTCCGCTGCCGTATTTTTTATCGGATGAAGACGATCTTTTTTATTATGAAAAGAAAGAAATAATAAGCGAGATATACGCGGCTTTTGCCGGAAAAAACTATAAGCATGTAATAAATCTTGCATCCCGCCTTTCGGGAACTGACGACGAAATATGTTTTCTGCTCGCATCAGCTCATTTCGAGAACGCAAAAATCGAATTTTCGCGCGGTTCGATGTATTCAGCCGTCCATAATTTTAAGCTGGCACTTGAATACAGCAAAAAGACAGTTTATAATACGGCAAACATAGTAACCTTAACGCCGATGTATCTTGCGATCGCAAAAAATATTCAAGCTCCGCTTTTGGAATTCGATTCGGAAGAATACATGAAATCTCTCACACAAAATCTGGATTTCGAAATTTTCAAATATATCACAAAGGATTTCGATTATAATTATACAAACCTTGCTTTAAAATTCCACTTAAATGCGAAAAAGCTGATAAACGAAAGAAAGATAAGCGAGGCAATCGAAAAACTTTTAATAGCGGTGGAATACAATTTAAAGGACGGTTATAACGTGTTCGTTATGTTTGGCATTTATGCCGACCTTGAAAATTGCTACAAGCAGCTTTACGATTTTGAAAACGCATACAAATATTCTTCAAAGCGCATGTCTTTGCTTGAAGCTTTTAAGTCATAGAATCCCCTTGAATTTTGAGTAATTTTATAAAAAACTAAAAGGTGCTACTTTTCGGTAGCACCTTTTTTGCGTGATTTTGTTCCTGCCGTTTTTTCTTTTTTTGCGTTATAAATTCCTATGTCGGTGTTGATAATTGAACCGTTAGTAATGGATTCAATTCCGTATTTCTGCCTGATTTTATCTACGGCATTATCAATCTTTTTGTTTTTTTCGCGACGGTCATCTTCTTCTGTATCAAAGAGATTTATTTGTTCTGCGCCGTAGCTTGATAAATCCATGGCGGAAACAGTTAACATTCTTATCGGTTTAGTTTCTCGCCAATTTTCAAAAAGAAGCGAAAACGCACTGTCAGCTATCTCGCGCGAAATATCAGTGGGCGGATTTATCTGCACCTGACGTCTTATCGAATTTAAAAATTCATCTTTTACGGTCAATGCGACCACACCGCACCTGAGTCCTTGGCGACGCAGCTTCGCGCCTATTTCCTCAGACAAATAATCTATTCCGATACGAGCCTCTTCCCTGCCTACGAGGTCATGCTTGAAAGTGAAACCGTTACTGATGCTCTTGGCATCCTCTTTCTCTGTGGCTACCGGACTGTTGTCGTTGCCATTTGCATATTTGTGAATCATAGCGCCGTTTTTTCCAAGGCGCTGTGTGAGCAAATCCGAATCTGAATTTGCCAAATCGCCGATTGTTTTTATTCCCATCGCCGATAAAGCCGCTTTCGTTTTCGGTCCTACGAACAGAAGGTCGGATACGGGAAGCGGAAAAATTATTTTCTTGAAATTTTCTCGGTCTATAACGGTTATTGCATCCGGCTTCTTGTAGTCACTGCCCAGTTTTGCAAAAACCTTGTTAAAAGAAACTCCGATGGATACGGTGATGCCCAGTGTATCACGTATTTCCTTCCTGATTTTTTCGGCAATTTCATATCCCGTGCCAAAAAGCTTTTTGCTTGCCGTTACGTCAAGCCAGCTTTCGTCTATACCAAACTGCTCAACCATATCGGTATACTTATAGTATATTGCGTTTGCCCGTTCCGAATATTCTGCATACTTTTCGTAATGCGGTGAGCAAATTACAAGCCCCGGGCACTTCTTTTTCGCAGAAAAAACCGTTTCCGCGGTTTTGATATTGTATTTTTTTGCAAGCTCGTTTTTCGCAAGAACTATGCCATGACGGTCATCCTGACTTCCGCAAACAGCGAGGGGCACGTTTTTATATTCGGGATTTAAGACCGTTTCAACTGACGCGAAGAAATTATTGCAATCACAGTGCAAAATTACCCTGTCTTTCATAATCAGTGCGATTTTCTCCTCTGAAAATCCGATTCTTTAAGAGTGAAATAGAATTCCGTGCCAACACCTTGCATAGACTCAACTCTAATGCTTTCGCCGTGAGCGTCAATAATCGTTTTGCAAATATAAAGCCCAAGTCCTACACCCGTTTTGTCAAGTCCTCTGCTTTTATCGATTTTATAAAAACGGTCGAAAATCAAATTGCAATCTTCTTTTGAAATGAATTCGCCCTCGTCAAAAACAGAAACCTCAAGCTTTTTATTTTCCGCGCGTTTTATTTTGATGCGGAATTTTCCGCCTTCCCTTGAGAATTTTATGGCATTATCGCAAAGATTGTAAAGCACCTGATAAATAGCGTCCTTGTCCGCATAAGCGCACATTACGTCTTCCTCGGAATCAAATTCCACATCAAGCCTTTTGTCGTTGATTTTCTGTTCAAAGGATATAAGAATTAATCTTGCCGTTTCAGCAATATCAAAGTCGGTGAAATTAAACTTTCTGTCTCCCGATTCAAGCCTTGATATATCAAGAAGCTGTGAAACAAGGCGTGAAAGGCGATGCACTTCCTTGGAAATTATGCCAAGGTAATAGTCGTGCTTCTCCGGTGGAATTGCGCCCGAGGTTATTCCCTCGATAAATCCCGATATTGTTGTCATCGGTGTGCGCAAGTCGTGCGACACGCTTGCCAAGAACGAGCTTCGCATTTTTTCAAGCTTTTCAAGCGATTCCGCCATATTGTTGAAAGCGTTTCCAAGCTCCGCAACCTCGTCTTCGCCGTACACGGTAACCCTTGATGTGAAATCTCCCATAGCAAATTTTTTAGAGGCGCTGGTCATGTTACGAAGCGGCTGAATGAGGCGCTCCGTTATGAAATAAACGGCAACAACTG
>JAZORS010000115.1:0-2999 GCA_045656725.1 Eubacteriales bacterium
ATTTGGTGGCGCAGACGTGCCTAACCGAACCTATGACGAGCATATGGTGGTCGAGAAGGAAAACGGAATATTGTGGATGCTGGTGCGCCTGAAGAACGGAATCGGAGAGAGCTATTCCTATGACCGAGGAAGAACGTGGAGCCGAGGTCAAAAGACCGATCTTGAGAGTCCCGGCGCAAGATTTCATATAAGAAGACTTAAATCGGGCAGACTTTTGCTTATTAACCATTATGAATTCACTGACAGAAGTAATCTTACCGCCTTTCTTTCGGACGATGACGGAGCAACCTTTCCTTATATGCTGACTATCGATGAGAGGACCGACGTGTCATATCCAGATGCGATGGAGGACAACGACGGCTATATCCATATAGTTTACGACAGAGAAAGGGGAGGCTTTAAAAACTCCCTTGAGGAGGCGTATTCGTGCGCCAGAGAGATATTGACAGCAAAGATAACCGAAGAAGACATAATCGCCGGAAAGCTTGTCAGCGAAGGCAGTTTTCTGCAAAATATTGCATCAAAGCTTGATAAACTGGCAGATGAGGATCCCGATCCCTATGTTGCCAATTCGATTAATGACGAGCTTCAATTTGCCCATAATCTTATTTCAAAATCGTGCACGGACATCGTGAGCGCGATATTCGAAAAATACCCTCTTAATTGCGCATCTATTGCAAATTTCGACGCGGAACGCCTGGATAAGATAATTGAGCGACTTGGCGATAATGACGCAAAGGATGAGAAGGCAATATTGGATGTAATTGAATTTGTGAAAAGAATGCCCCGGAAAAGCGTTGAGGCAAGCCCGATCATTATTGCGGCAAAGGCATATATTGAAAAGCATATAGCAGAGGAGATATCGGTTGCTGATATAGCGCATGAACTGAAAATAAGCGTTTATTATCTTGCCCACCTTTTCAAATCAAATACGGGAATAACTGTGACCGAGTTTAAAAATGAATATAGACTAACTAAGGCAAAGAGGCTGCTCGTAAGTACAAACAGGAGTATTGCAGATATCGCCTCAGAGGTTGGATTCTGTAATTCCTCATATTTTGCCGAGGTCTTTGCCAAAAACGAGTCAATTCCTCCAAGCGAATATAGAAAATACCATAAAAATAACTGACAAAATTCAGGTTATAGGAGAGAGAAATAATCCCGTAAATCAAATATGAATTTAAAGGAGTAAATATGTATCTTTCAATGGATATGGGAACGTCGAGCACGAGACTGTGGCTTTGTGATGGCGAGAAAATAATTGCTCACACGTGCCGGAGATTTGGCGCAGGATACAGAAAACAAAGCGGTTCTGAGGCGTTTTTCGACAAGGTAAATTCCATTATAGATGATCTTCTATCCGGTGTCTCTCTTGAAAGACAAGATATAGAGGGAATGATTATTTCGGGAATGGGTACAAGCGAAATCGGAATATGCGATATTCCGCATATTCAACTGCCGATAGATGAGTATACTCTTGCGCAAAATGTCGTGGAGAGAATCATCCCCGAAATAAATAATTTAAAGCTTTTCTTTGTCCCCGGTGTTAAGCAAGCTCGGAACGGCGAGATTGAGGATATCATGCGCGGCGAGGAGACGGAGATATGTGGAATTATGGATAGTATCGGTGAAATAAAACGTTGTGCCGTGGTTCTTCCGGGAACGCACAACAAAGTTATTAAAATTAACGAGAGCGGACAGATCGAGTGCTTTATGACCGCGATGAGTGGAGAAATCATTGATCTCGTCATTAAAAACAGTATTCTTTCGGGATCAGTGTCACACGATTTTGCCCCTTTGCGTGAATACGTGATTTTGGGCGCAGAGGATGCAGCGAATGTTGGACTAACAAATACGCTCTTCAAAATACGGGTTATGTCAAAGAATGGTGTGGATGTGGATTCACTTTCATCCTATCTCTATGGAGCGGTATTGTCGCAGGATGTTCCGGCAATACTTCGAATAACCGGGGACGTGAAAATATATATTGGAGGAAACGAGAATTTTCGTAAGGTGCTTGCCATTCTCTTGCGTCACAATAATGCAATTGAGCTTTCGGAAGAAATTTCGTCTAGCGCAACAAGACGCGGACTCTCACGGATATATAGTATATACAGATCACTTTCAAAACGTGAGGATGTTATCGCATCAATTGAGAGAGAAAAGCTTATAGCAATTGTCCGCAATCCCGATCTTGATACACTGTTTGATGCAGTAGACGCACTGTATGAGGGTGGAGTGAGAATTCTTGAGGTCACCTTTGACCGGTCTGGCAAAATACCGCATGAAAAAACTGCAGATATAATAGCATCACTGTCCATAAGATATAAAGGAAAAATGCATATTGGAGCGGGAACGGTAACATCCGCACAAGAGGTGGATCTGGCACGCTGTTCGGGTGCGGAGTTTATCATCTCACCAAATGCAGATGCCGGGGTGATAAGCCACACACGAAAAAACGGTCTTGTTTCAATTCCGGGGGCGTATACTCCAACCGAGATAACTACAGCAGCAGATGCGGGAGCGGATTTTATAAAGCTTTTCCCGGCAGATGATGTTAGCTTTAAGTACGTCAAGGCGTTGAAGGCGCCCTTGTCAGATGTCAAGCTCCTAGCAGTAGGCGGAGTTAATCATGAAAATGCAAGAAGCTTTATTGAAAATGGATTTTGCGGCATCGGAATTGGCTCGAATCTCTATGATAAAGAGCTTATTTCTCAAGGAAGATTTTCGGAGCTTTCGGATCGAGCAAGAAAATATGTAAATGCATTGAAATAATTGTAAATCGAACGGATAGAACATATCCGTTCGATTTTTGTATTGTTTCTTCAAATCAGGATAAAATATTAAAAATGAAGTTGAAATTTGATTTGGAGAATATATGCAAGAAAAAAAGCGATTGACGGGCGATTATCGGGAGAATGTCAAGCTTATCGACTCGATACTGCGTCCGCAGAAAAATTTTGATATTATTAAAAAGCCCCTGACGGTCGGTGATGGGG